>CAIYHQ010000065.1 GCA_903926075.1 uncultured Methanomicrobiales archaeon | reverse complement strand
TCAGGTTTGTATTTGTCGTGTTAGAAAGAGTAAAGCCTGAACCTGTATTTCCAGTTGCAGTGTTCGATGTAAGGTTATTATTTATCGAATCATATACACCGATTCCAGAGCCACCATTCTGACAGGCATTATTATTTGAAAGTAAATCCCCATTGCTTGAGCTGTTAAGTAATATTCCATTCTGCCAGTTGTAACAGGCAGTATTTCTTGTGAGGTTGTTCAAACTGGAATTAGTAAGCACAATTCCGTTTTCATGGTTATATGAAGCATTGTTCAGTTGCAGTAGGTTGCTCGTTGAATTCAGTAAGGTTATTCCACTAGCACCGTTTTGTAATGCATTATTACCCGTGAGATTGGAGTTCGTAGCATTCGAAAGAATAAACCCAGAGCCGTTGTTTCCTAATGCTGTGTCATTCGTGAGGTTTGTCCCAATAACGTCAAAGATTCCGAAACCAGATTTAGTATTATAATTAGCTGTGTCGTTTCCGAGAGTATTTGCATTGCTTGAACTATTCAGCAGGAACCCATATTCGTGGTTATACGAAGCATTGTTCCAGAGTAGGTTGTTGTTACTTGAGTTTGTGAGTAAGAATCCTGATTGAGTGTTGTTAACTGCATTATTGCTAATAAAGCGGTCTTGTGTTGAGTTGAATATTGTGTAACCGTTTGCAGTATTATTCGATGCTGTATTAAGTGTCAGGTTTGTATTTGTCGTGTTTGAAAGTGTGAAGCCAGAGCCTGAGTTCCCGGTTGCAGTATTTGATGTGAGATTATCACGAATGGAGTCAAAAATGCCAATACCTGAACCTCCATTTTGACAAACGTTATTATTCACGAGCAGGTTATCATTACTGGATCGGTTTAAAAGAATTCCATTTTCCCAATTGTAACATGCAGTGTTACCAGTAAGGTTGTTTGAACCCGAATTGGTCAGGACAATTCCGTCCTCATGGTTATATGAAGCATTGTTTGAAGTTAGTTTCATACTGCTGGAATTGATGACCCAAATCCCACTTGCATTGTTTGAAAGGGCTGTGTTTCCGACAGGATTTGTATTTGTCACATTAGACAGGATGAACCCAGATCCGGAATTTCCAATAGCAGTGTTGTTCGTAAGATTTGTACTTGATATATCTAATAAACCAAAACCTGACTTTTCATTATAGTCTGCGATATTGTTAGTCAGATTGTTCAAATTGCTTGATCCATTCAGCAGGATACCGTAACCGTCATTCAGCGAAGCATTATTCGATATCAGGGTGCTTGAGCTTGTATTAAAGAGGCGTATTCCAGACTGGGTATTATTTGTTGCAATGTTGTTTAAGAGACGATCTTGAGTTGAATTGAGGATTAAGAACCCGTCTCCGGTATTGTCCAAGGCTGAGTTTCCGGTTAGATTTGTATTTGATGCATTTGATAGTTTAAATCCTGGACCCGTGTTTCCGGTTGCAGTATTCGAAGTAACATTCGTTCGTAAAGAATCAAAAATTCCTATTCCTGAACCAGAATTCGAACAGATATTGTTATTCGCAACGGTGTTGTCATTGCTGGATCTGTTTAAAAGAATTCCATTCTGCCAGTTGTAACAGGCTGTATTGTACGAGACATTATTGTTTCCTGAACCTGTAAGGACTATTCCATTCTCGTGGTTATATGAGGCATTATTTAACTGGAGAAGGTCTCCTGTTGAATTAAGCAGAGAAATTCCACTGCCTGTATTCTCATATGCTGTATTTAGAGAGAGGTTTGAGTTTGTAACATTTAATAATTCAAAACCGGAACCTCCGTTCCAGAATGCTGTATTGCCTGACAGGTTATTACGTGTGACATTCAATAGTCCGAAACCAGACATTTCATTGTAACCCGCTGAATTGCCGGTAAGAGTGTTATTCGTGCTTGATCCGTTCAATAACACTCCATACCCCTTATTGGAAGAGGCATTGTTAGAAATAAGCGTAGAGAGGGACGTATTGAAGAGCCAGATTCCAGACTTACTGTTATTAGTGACAATATTATCGAGAAGCTGGTCCTGTGTCGATTTTGAAAGTTCAAAACCTGAGCCAAAATTGCCCAATGCAGTATTTCCGGTAAGATTATTATCTAAATCATCAAACAGGCCAAATCCAGACTTTTGGTTATATTCAGCGGTCGTATTCAATATTGAATTTCCACTGCTTGAACCATTAAGAAGGACACCATAACCACCATTACCCGCTGCAGTATCATTAAAGAGTGATATCTGGGAAGAGTGTGAGAGTACATATCCGTTCTGTCCGTTTGAAAAAGACGTACTGTTATCAACTGTGTCATTTCTTGAGTAATACAGTGAAAATCCATTAATTTCATTATATCCGGCCGTTACATTTTCAGAAACAGAGTTGTTTGTGCCACGTAAATAGAGGCCATAGCCGTTATGAGTAAGGTTTACATCCCGAATGTCAGCATTTGTGCAGTTGATGCAATATATTGTGCCTGCATTTGAGTCTGCTCCAAGAGTAACGTTAGTTGAGTTCGTGAAGTAATAGATGAGGTTGCCATTTACTGTGTTACTGCTGTCAATATCATGATAGAAAGATGCGTTATTCGAACCGTCAACCTTGAAATTATAGAGGTTACCAGACATGGAATTGTTTCTCATCACTGAATGGACCGATTCACTGATGTTTATACCATAATACGAGTTATCATTGGCAGTATTGTTGTAAAGGCCAGTATTAGAGGTATTTAATAGTTCAATTCCGACACGGTTTTTCGAAGCGTTGCTTGCAGTTATATCGGTATAACTTGTATTGAACAAACTGATGCCGTAGTCAATATTATTGACTGCCGTTACATTCGTGAGATTATTTGCGTTGGAATCAACAATTTTTATACCGGATATTCCATTGGAGGCAAAAATATCTCCTGAAATATTGTTTGCGTTGCTCGATTCATTCAGATACATCCCATATTTAACATTATTCGCAGCATTATTATTGATTACATCATTGTTGCTTGAATTTGTGAAGACTATTCCGTTGTTTTCGTTGTATGAGGCATTATTTGAGGCAATGTGATTCTCATATGAGTTAACCAGGCAAATCCCGGATAGATCATTGTAGTTAAATGTATTGTCACTTACATCCATCTGTGTGACATTTCTGAGCATTATTCCGCAAAGGGTGTTGTGAGAAGCATCGTTATGGGTGAAATTAAGTCCGGATGAATCCTTGAATTCTATACCGTAACCATCGTTGTAACTTAAATTGCTGCCGGATATTGTGACATCAGTGGAATTTCCTAGTTCGATGCCATTTATCGAATTATTTGTTATTGTGTTACTGATTATATTGATTAAAGACGAATGGTTAAGATAAATGCCATAATCGTGGTTCGATGATAGTGTATCGTTGTATAATGTAATATTGTGGGAATATGCAATCTCAGTACCGCTCGCCCGGTTGAAAGTTGAAGTACTATTCTCGATGTGTGTATCATTTGACTGGAACAGGTAGAAACCATTGGTATTGTTTCTTGCAGTGTTGTTGTTCAGATAGTTTTCAGGAGAATTGATGAGTGATATACCGTTTCCGCCATTATTGGATACCTGGTTACATTCAAGAGTATAACTCGTAGAGTTATCAAGCAGGATACCATTTGCAATATTGTTTGCAACAATGTTACATACAAGACCTCTTCCTACAGAATCATTAATGTAAATACCGTTTTTCTGGTTGGAGAGGACATAGTTATAGGTTATGTTATTTCCTGCAGAGTCAGATACAAATATTCCATTTCCGTAATTAAAACTGGTATTGCTTGTTGTAACCGTGTTATTGTTTGAGTTCTGCAACCATATTCCATTGACCTCGTTATAGATTGCTTTGGTATTCTCTATCGTTGAGTCATTTGTATTTCTGAAATACGCACCATATCCATTTTGTGGTAAATTCAGGTCTTTTAGTGTGAAGTTGTTACCATTGATAACATACACAGTTCCGGCATTGGAACTCGAATCAAGGGTAACATTACCTGTGTCATTGAAATAATAAATTTTCTTTCCATCAACAAGGTTGCTCGTGTCAATTGTCTGATAAAAGTCTGAATCTTTTGTGCCCTCTATCTTGAAATTAAATTTATTTCCCGAGAGATTATCGTCTCTCATGGTTGTACCGCTGGACCCACTAATGTTAAGTCCGTAATACGCGTTATGTAGTGACGTATCATTGAGTAGTATGTTGTTACTTGAATTTACAAGTGAAAACCCGGTACCTACGGATAAGTCGGTTGTGTACTTTGCAATATTTGAAGTCAGGTTGTTTCCCTGGGAGTCGACGAGTGAATATCCATAAAGCGTATTATTGGCTGCAATATTCCCTGTAAGGTTATTGTTGTCGGATTCGTTTATTCTGACTCCTGAGTCTTTATTGAAGCTGATTGTATTAAGTGAGAGCGAATTGCTATCTGAATTGTTAAGAAGGATCCCACTCTGGCTGTTATAACTTGCATTATTTGAGCTGACTGTTATTCCTGTAGAATTAAATAGTGAAATTCCGTTCCAGGTATTTTTTGCGGCAGTGTTCTGGGAAAGGCTGCTGTTTTCAGAGCTGTTAAGATAAAATCCGTTCTGGGTGTTATTCGTAGCGAAATTGCCTGTCAAACTTACATTATCTGATTCAAAAACTTCAAAACCGTTCTTTTTATTGAAAGAGGCATTGTTTCCGCTCAGTGTGTTGTTATCTGCATTATCAAGGTATATACCTGAAAGTGTGTTGTAACCTGCAATATTCTGAGATAGAGATACATCAGTTGAGTTGAAGAGAGAGAACCCGTTCCCAGAGTTGTAAGAAGCATTTGTGTTACTGATAGTTGCAAATGAGGAGTTGCTGACAAGGACACCGTTATTTGTATTATTGCGTATATTATTTGCGTTTTTTATAGTTGTATTCTCCGAATTTTCAATATAAATTCCGTTCTGCTGGTTATTTCTTACTGATGATACATCTGCGATTGTAGTGTTATCTGAGCTCAGGACAAGAACCCCACTTTGAAGATTATAACTTGAATTAGTCCCGGAACCAATTGCACTACCAGATACATTAAATAATTCTATACCATTTTTCGTATTATATGAAGTATTACTGCCATTGATAACATCCCCCATTGAATTTTCAATATAAATACCGTTTCCAGAGTTGTTCCAGATGCCGGCTGCATTTGTTATCTGGTTATTGCTTGAATTTTCAAAAGTTATCCCGTTCTGTCCATTGTATCTTGCCCAGGAAATATTTATAATGTTATTTCCTGCTGAATTCTCAAATAAAATCCCGCTTCCAGTGTTGTAGCTTGCGTTTGTCCCGGTTCCGATGGTACTTGCGGATGTATTGAAGAATTCAATACCGTTTTGTAGGTTGCTATATACCGATGTGCTATTGATAGTGGTTCCAGTAGAGTTACCTACATAGACCCCGTTCTCACTGTTCCCGGAAATTCCACTTGAGTTAAATACTAGAATATTATTTGAGTTTTCAACATTAATCCCGTTGACCGTGTTGTTTGCTGCTGATACAATTCCATTAACTGAAACTCCTGAAGAATTTAACAGGAGGATACCGTTTTCTTTATTGTAGCTTGCATTTGTTCCTGTTCCAATGGTACTTGTGGATGTATTAAAGAATTCAATACCATTTTGCAGGTTGCTATATGCATTTGTGCTATTGACCTTGGTTCCAGTCGAGTTACCTACGTAAACCCCGTTCTCACTGTTACCGGTAATTCTACTAGAGTTAAATACTAAAATATTATTTGAGTTTTCAATATTAATCCCGTTGAACGTGTTGTTTGCTGCTGCAATAATTCCATTAACTGAATCTCCTGATGAATTTAACAGAAGGATACCGTTTTCTTTGTTGAAGCTCGAATTAGTTCCAGTTCCGATGGTGCTCGTTGATGTATTAAAGAATTCAATTCCGTTTTGCTGGTTATAATATACAGATGTGCTATTTACTACAGTTCCAGTAGAGTTACCTACATAGATCCCGTTTTCATTGTTCTTCGTAATTCCATTCGAATTTAAAACCAAAATATTGTTCGAGTTTTCAATGTTTACGCCACTTAGTAAGTTATTGGATGCAGCCCCAAGCCCGTCAACAATATTACCTGATGAATTAAGGATTAAAATACCGTTTTCTTCATTGAAACTGGTGTTTGTTCCAGTCCCTATTGTGTTTCCGTTTGAATTGAAGAGTTGAATCCCATTTAACGTGTTATAAGCACTCTGTGTACCATTAATGCTGTTTCCACTTGAATTACCTAAGTAGACTCCATTCAACCCATTATACTCTACGCCAAGTACATTTGAGAGAATATTTCCACTAGACCCTGCACCCTCAATATTAATTCCACTTAAGCTATTATTCCGGATTGTGGTTATATCAGCAAGCAGGTTGCTGCTTGAGTTATCTATAAGAATCCCATTAAGACCATTATCCCTGATTGTATTTCCAGCACCAATGGTATTTCCGCTCCCACCCGAGAGGAAAATGCCCTGTTCTGTGTTGTTTTTTGCAATGGTACCATTAATCACATTCCCTGAAGACTGGTAGACTTCAATTCCACTTGCGGAGTTGTTTATTACAACATTTGAGGAAAGTTTATTGCCTGTTGAAGAGGTGATAAGAACACCTTCCTGAGAATTGAAACTGGCATTGTTGGAATTCAGATTGTTTGAACTTCCTCCAGTGACAAGAATTCCTATAAGATTGTTGATTGCAGTATTGTTGGTAAATGTATTGGATTGAGAATTAAGGACACCAACACCAACACCTTCTGTCATATTTGATGCCTGATTATCACTTACAGTGTTGCGGTTTGCAGAATTCAGGAAAATTCCATACGCACTGTTGTTGGTGGCATCATTGCCTCTTACTGTGTTATCTGTAGTACTTGACAGGTTAATCCCGGAATTTATATTATCAGTTACATCGTTTGAAAGGACCTGGTTCTTTGAACCACCGCTTACCAGGATCCCAGTGCCGCTATTATTGTTTGCATAATTATGGGATGCTGTGATACTTGTTGAATCGACTATTCCGATACCTATTCCATTAACAAGGTCTGTAGTGTTTCCACCAGTGTTGTTATAGACCGTGTCGGTACTGGATTTTGAGATAAGGAGTCCATACAGTTTATTATCTGTTGCAACATTACTGCTGAAGTTTGAAGCACTTGCATTATAAGCATTAATCCCTGCAAAAGCATTATCTGAAATCGAATTCAGGAATATTGATTCATTTACTACATTTAAAAGCGATATTCCGCTTGCGGTATTGTTGTTGGCATCATTCGAAAAGACCCTGTTTGAAGATGAATTTGTCAGGAAAATTCCTGAATTTTTATTAAATGAAGCTGTGTTATCGGTAAGGACGTTAGTGGATGAACCATTGATAAAAATTCCGCTCTTGGTGTTATTTGTCGCTTCATTATTAGTGATAGTATTTGAATTTGCATTGTTGAAATAAACCCCGTTTTGCTGGTTATAGGTTATATTGTTAAGCGAGAGGTTGTTAGTATTTGAAAATTCAAATCTGACCCCGTTCGCGAGATTTGACGAGATATTGTTGGAGAGGATGTCATTTCCGGATGAAGACCTCAGGTATACTCCGGCTCCCGAGTTATTCGTGATATTGTTCACAAAAATATGATTGTTCGTGGATGAGGAGGCATAGACACCGGATTCAGTGTTTCTGAAGATTTCATTTGTTGTTACCGTATTATTGCGGGCACTTGATAGTGATATTCCGGAATTTTTATTATACGCTACAGTGTCATTCGTGACAATATTGTCATTTGCACTCTCTACTGCAATCCCATTTGCCCCATTCCCTCTAAATGAGTCTTCCCTGATAACGTTCCCATTACTTCCAGACTGGAGATATGCTCCGTTCCTGGAATTATTATTTGCAATACTGTCGTTTATTGTATTTCTTAATGAACCCTGTAAATCAAAGCCGTTATATGTGTTCCAGCTTGCATTGACATTGTAAATCGAATTATCTGATGAACTGATGAGGTGGACCCCGTCTTCTCCATTATGGGTTGCAGTTATGTTTGTTATTGTGTTTGTGTCCGAACTTGAAAGCTCTAACCCATCATGGCCATTCAGGTTAGCGGTACTGTTAAATATTCTGTTGAGCCCGGAATCGGAGAGTAGAATTCCGACGTTCTGATTGAAATTTGCAATATTATCTCTTATGGTATTGTTGGTGCTTCCTGCAAACAATGATATTCCATTTCCAGCGTTATCATTGTTATAGCTTGCATTGTTTAGCGATACTTCACTGTCCCTGACATTATAAAGAAGTATTCCATTCTCATTAAGAAAAGCCGTGTTGTTTGTTACAAGTGCATTAGTGTTGTTCCGTATATATACTCCATAACCATTATGGGTCAAGGTCAGATTCTGGGCTGTAAAATTATTGCACCTGATGCAATAAGCGGTACCGACATTGTCTGTCTCGTCAAGTGTTGTATCATTGTTATTTCTGAAATAATAGACCGGTTTTCCATCCACAAGGTTTGAAATATCATCGATGTACTGCATGAAGTCTTCATCTGAACTCCCGGAAATACGGAAATTGTACTTATTGGAGTTCATTGTGTTGTTGGTAAGATTGTTCCATTGTGAACCTGATATGTGAATTCCGTAATACGAATTTCCTTCAGCAGTGTTATTTGTAACATTGTTAAAGTTACTTCCAGACTGGATTACAAAACCGTGATAATTTCCGTTGGCAGTGTTGTTATTGAGAAGGTTATAACTTGAGCCGGTCAGATTGACTCCAACAGTGTTATTCTCTGCGTAATTACCCTGGAGTGTATTGGTATCACTCATGTTGTTAAGGTAAATCCCGCTGAAAAGGTTCGATTCTGCGGAATTATTTGTGAGCATGTTGAATGAAGAATTATATAGGGAGATTCCGTCTTCGTTGAATGTTGCAGAGACATTGTCGATAAGAGAGTTGACCGTATTTCTAAGATAAATCCCATAGCCATTAGGTGTAAGGTTTAGATCCCTCGCTGTAAAATTAACGCAATTGATACAATAGACTGTACTTGCATTAGATGTTGAATCGAGTAATGTGTCACTCACATTTTTAAAGTACCAAATCGGCCTTCCATCAACCGTATTTGACGTATCAATCGTGTGATAGTAATCAGAGTCGTTCAGACCGCCAATCTTAAAGTTAAAACGATTTTCCGTGAAATTATTTCTCTCAAGAGTTGCATTTCCAGAGGCTTCGAGAAACATGCCATAATATGCGTTTTTGTAAAGGGTATTATCAGTAAGGGTAGTATTTACACTACCTTGTGTGATATACATCCCATGCTGGAGGTTATACTCTGCTAAATTGCCCGAAAGACTATTGTCTGTTGAATTCGAAAGATAGATGCCATATTGATTATTCGAACTGGTTGAGTTCTTTATCAGGTTGTTGCTTGAGTTTACAAGTGAAAAACCACTGATACCATTACTGGAAGCAGTGGAAAAACTCAGGTTATTATTATTGGAGTTTGTTAGAGTAAAACCATTTATGCCATTACCGGAAGCATTGGAATAACCCAAATTATTTCCACTTGAATTATCCAGATAAATCCCATTCTGCAGGTTATTTATACCTAAACTATTTTGAATCGTAATATTTGAAGACGAAGTAAGGTATATCCCGTTCTGATTTCCTGTGGCCGTGACATTATTGATATTGGAATTTCTGGAATTTCTAAGATAAATTCCATAAGCGTTTCCAGAGAGGTTAATATCCTTTACAAGCAGGTCTGTACAATTGATACAAAAGATAGTTTTAGGGGGATTTAATGATGCATTGATTTCAGTATTAACGCTGTCAAGAAGATATGCAAGCGGTGAGCCGCCTACAAGGTTATCCATTGTGATATATTGATAGTAATCCGAGTCATTTACCCCTTTTACATTGAAATTAAGGTAGTTATTGGACATATTGTTTGAATGGAGCGTATTATAAGGGGCATTTAATATCTGGACTCCAAACTGGCTATTTTGAGAAATTTGATTGCCTGTGAGGTTATTCCCTGTACTCCCATCCCGGACATGTATCCCGATGAATGAATTTGAGGCTGCTATATTGTTAAAAAGATTATTGCTACTTGAATTTGAAATATCGATTCCGTCTACCAGGTTACTAGTAACAGTGTTGCCTGTGAGGTTATTTGAGGAGGAATCTGACAATACAATACCATTTCCTGAGTTATGCGTTGCGTAATTCGAAAGCAGGTTCGAGAGAGTTGTAGAAGCGAGGCTTATCCCTGCTCCACCATTATAGTTTACCTGATTACCTGAGAGGATCGACTGTGTAATTCCGGATAGCAGAATCCCATTTGCACCATTGTTCTCTATGGTATTAGATGTAATATTGTCACCATGGGACCCGGATAAAGAAATTCCATTACCCTGGTTATTGGAAACTGTGTTTGAAAAGAGACTACTATTACCACCGAGGCTCTGTGAAATTCCGTTTCCAAGGTTCCTCTTAATCTGGTTACCTGAAATATTTGTCTTTTCAGACCCGCTTATTGCAACCCCGGCAAGGGTATTATCTGCAATCAAGTTTTGCGAGAGCGATATATTAACGCCGTTTGTTATTGTTACACCGTTTTGGAGGCTTGAAAGGACATTTGTATTGGATAATGTAGAATTTCTAGAATCAGTGAATACAATGCCTGTCCCAGTGCTGTTCTGGATATTGTTTCCGGTTATAGTGTTGAAATCCGATGAAACTGACTGGATACCGATGCTGTTATTAACTATGTTCAGGTTTCCTGAAACTGTGCTATACGAGGTATTGTAAAGAGTAATTCCTGCATTCTGGTTATTTGTGGCAGAAGAGCTGCTGACTGTCACATTATTCGAGTTTTTAACATAAATTCCATTGTTGTTCAGATCGGCTACGACATTTTCAATTTTGTTTGGGACAAGCATCGAAGTATTATAACCAATATTGTTAAAGAGGACACCAAAATCCTTGTCCTGGACGATAAATGAATCTATATAAATATTGGTACTTTGGTTTGCAAAAATTCCTACTGAACCCGCACCAGATGCTCCATTTATTGTTGCATTATTTCCATGGACTACAACATCTGAAGTAAGAATATTAATGGCAAAAAGGCTGAGTGTCGTGAAAATGTTGCCAACAGAATCAATATCAAAGTCATATATTCCAGGTTGGGTTATTTCCCAATAATGCGAACCATCAGCACCCAGCCAGTTGCTCGTGTTGAGCCAGGGGTCCGGGAGGCCATACATGAGTTCTTCAGAGATTGGAGATGATGAATATGAACTGATATTATCTGGATTATCCAATGACAGAGTTGGAAGAGAAGAGCCAATAGAATCTGATTCAGTCGCATTTGGAGAAGGCGAAGCCAGATACAATGCCGGTCGGGTTTCGTTATCAGATACAAGGGGTGATCCTGAACTACCTGAAAAAGGGTTTGCTAAATTTTCAGATTCATTTAATGTTGGAATTGAAAATGATTCATATTCCTGTGTAGGTGTACTTAAGTTAAATTCAGACGAAGACCCCCTTAACTCATAAGGAGGTTCAATGGTAGGTTCGATAGTAGGTGTATTGACAATAGTTTCAGTTGGAGTGATATATGGGGTATTTTCAACGGTTACAGGCGGTTGTGTTGTAGCGATTGTTGGAATTTCAGGTATTGGTGTATTTGAAGGTTGTATTAAGGTCTGGGTCTCTATTGGCAATTCAGATGTACCAATAGGATGAGATATTGAATATGTGAAACCCGGTGTCACTATGCCCTCTGGAATATACATTAAATCAGAACCTGAAGCAAGGTCGTCTGATGCAACAACAACTGGGGTAAAAAGAAAGGAACAGATTAGCACTATTATTATAATCTTATCCGGATCTAATCGTTTATTCGTGTACCTTTTACTTCCATCCATTGTCATTCACCTGAATCTATATATCAAAAACAGTATAGAAGCCCCATAGGATCTTATATCCGATTTACACCAAAAATCTTATAGAGAGAAGCTGGGGATTGACTAACTTTGTTATTTAAGTTTTACCCTTATAAAATTTCCGATTCCTGTAAATTTTCTGGTCAAATCTACAAAAATCCGGCCAATCCGAACAAAACGAACAAGAAAACAATTAAGAAAACTTCATAATAAACAGGAAAAAAAAACAAAATATTTAAGTAAAAAAAGAAAAATTATTTCATTAAGCGAAATCTGGTTTCAGATAAAACAACAGTCCCATCTTCATGTTTAACAAAGACGCATGCCCTCAAATTCATTCCACTCTTCTAAACCGTTTCAATTCTCTAAATGCCTGATTTAAGCTTTCAAGTTTTTCTGGATCAATAGATGAAGGATCAGTTATCCGAAAAGTAAGATCAATCTTTATTTTCTCTTCAAAACCACTTGCTTGTTCTATTATTTTATTATAGAATGTAATCCAGTCAATTGGGCTAAGTTCTCCAGTCCACTCTTCATCGGGTTTGAGTTCATGTTTAACTTTATCCTTCTTTTGAACTGTAACGGGAATACTTGTGGAGATATCACCTGATGAACAGGTAACCCGGTATTCACCTGGAATTTCATTGACTGATAAATCCCCTTGTTCCGATTATAACCTGCATTGGTTTTCCAGGTCATTGATTGAATTGGGATTTCTATTCTTAAATATGTGCCAAATACAATCCGGCTTATAATCATTCAATCGAATATGAGCGGAGTTCATATCCGCATATAATCCGTTCATATTATTAGTTTATCCAGACATAGTAAGTTCCTTTACCCTTCCCTCTTTGTTGGATTGTAGGATATTTTTCAGTCATTTTTTTCAGCATTTTTGTTGTTTGTGATCCGGTAATCGTACACAATTCCATCACATCTGACCGTGTCAATTTTCCATGTTCTTTGAGCCTGGTAATAACCATCTGTTCTTGTTGGATTCGATCAAAACCTTTTGTCCGGACATACTCTGATGATGCATTCAATCTTTGATAGACAGTAGGTGAAAGAATGTAATGCCTGGCACTTTTCTCACCCACTCCTTGCACAAGACCCCGTTCTACAAGTCGCTCAAGAGTTGCCCGGGCTGAACTCACTCCTTTCTGAGTCAAGTGCCCTACCTCGGTTGTTGTGATCCGTCGTTCTGAATGAAGGGCATTCAGAACTAATAATTCATCAAGTTTCAAAGATTTACCATTCCGGTCCTGTTCAAACACCAGGGCAGCAAACTCAAGAGATGATTCTCCACCAGGAAGGACCACACGTACTGCATCAGCATCAGTCCTGGAATAATCCGGGATTGGTCGGCCATACGTTATCTGACCCATGAATATCTTGTCAACACCGCGACCAGTTGTCTCCACAAGTCCAATTCTTCTGAAGACTTCAGCAAGCCTTGGATTTCTTGGTTTTGGCTCATGCACAAGAAGGTTATCAAGAGTAACTCCTTCAGGAAATCCACCTGGATTTGTCATAAGTAAATGGTCAGCCTGCCATTGAATAAAAACCGACCCATCCTTTGCATAATCACGGTGAAGGATGGAATTCATCATTGCTTCGCGAAATCCTTCCTTTGAATAATCAGGGATAGGAACCCGAAAGAGACCGACAATTACTTCACGTTCAGTATTCCTCGCTTGAAACCGGTCTTCGATTCCAGGAATAATTTGTGAGAGTGGACCTCGAAATGCATCATTGAGCCTGACATTGCCATGTTCATCGATAATTTGAAAAAACACTTCATGTGTCGGAAGGTATGTATTAATTATATCTTCCTTCCCCAGGAGAAGGAGACCCGCATAGTTAGGGATTAGTGCGTCGTCCTTGGTCTCAACAAGTTTCAGGGCTTTTACCAGTTCTTCGTCGCCCAGTTCAAGGAGTGTCTGTTCGCCTCTGTTTACCTTAATGATCCTACGAATCCATGCAAAAGCAACAGGATCAAATGCATCGTAACTAAGTTCATGAATTAATTCAGCAGTCAGATCAAGTGACTGAATCTGAATCCTTCGTGAAAGATGATCCCTTGGGTAGAATGGTACAGATTGAGGTTTTCCCTGGGTATCAGTAATCCTATGGAGTGTCTTCCCCTGGGAGGTTGAACATATCTCAGGGTGTTCATCCACTTCTATCGCTACTATCTGTACCTCATCAACAGGAACGACAGAAACCCGGGTATTTATTCCTGGAACTGTCCTTGTGTAGATCATCGCTCTAATCTTAACGGGATCAATGGTTGCTCCCTTACGTTTCGGAGTACCGGTGATATTTCCGTCATCCTCAACCCCTAATAGGAGAACTCCTCCATTGGTATTCGCCATAGCAACGATATCAGAAACGATCTCATCATCATTCTGAAGTCGGGAGAGTTCAGATTTAAACTCTCTTGTAATCTCCTCCCCGGCTGCTGCAATTGTACGAATATGATCCTCGTTCATCAATTTGTAGCTCCGAGAATGGCATCAGAACCAACATGATAATGTGCAATTTGTGTTATCGGCACCCAATCAAGGCATGCCGGATTCCTGATGATGTGAATCACCGGATTTGATGCACAATCACCAAGGTCGGTAACAGTGATAATTATAACCGGTTCATTGAACATTGGTCCTTTGATACGAGTATCAGGGGTTAATTTTTTAATAATTGAAGATATTTGTGTCATATTATCAAGTGAGAATGAAGTATGGATTTGTTAATGTAATTATTATCAGAAAGAAAGCCCTTATTCTTTTCTAAGTTATATTGTTAGATTCTGTGACAGATCCTCCAATAACCTTGGATTTATCTTACCATAAATCTAAGTTAAATCTGTTAAATTAATTTGTTAAAACGGGACAGGTTTTCCCGCTTAATTATTTCGGGAGAAAGATTTTGACTGTAATATCAATTGACCTAGGAGCGACACGGACAAGGGCCGCTCTTATTGGGAGCGGAGGAAAAATTTTAGCAAAAGTGGAAGGGCTCACGATGAGCATGAGTAATGACCCTCGTGATCTAGTGAAATCCGTTATCACCCTTGTCGAAAAACTGGGTCCAGATATTGCCGGACCTCTGAAAGGTATCGGACTTTCGGTAGCAGGACCTGTTGATATAGCAACCGGTTCGATAATCAATCCTCCCAATATCCCATTTCCATCTGTCCCAATTGCGGGACCGCTTCAGAATAGGTTTGGTACCGGAGTGCTACTTCTCAATGACTGTCATGCAGGTGTAATAGGCGAATATTATTGTGGATCGGGTCGTGGTTCCAGTCACCTCGTGTACATTACAATTTCAACCGGGATAGGCGGTGGAGTTATAAGTGACGGGAGACTCCTATTTGGTTCAGAAAAGAACGCAGTAGAAATTGGTCATTTTCTTGTGGATACGACATATAATCTTAAATGCGGATGTGGTTTTTTCGGGCACTGGGAGGCATATGGTTCAGGCAGAAATGCTCCGGTTTTTTACCGTGAATGGCTGAAAAAAAGAGGGTTGGAACCGGAGACTGATATCAATTCAGCCTCTATTTATCAAAAAGCAAAGGAGGGAGACTTAATTGCCGGAGAGTTCGTTGAGGAGTTGGGTAAAATCCATGCAAGGGGAATTTCAGACGTTATTGTGGCATACAATCCTGACATGATTGTACTTGACGGCTCGGTAGTCCTTTCAAACCGTGACCTAATCCTGAAACAAATATATAATTATACAGATAGGTACTTGAACCTCCCCAATATAGTTATAAGTGAACTTAATGGAGATGCTCCACTCATCGGTGCAGCAGTTGCAACAGAGAAGCCCTCACTTATATTCCCTGTGTGAATACGAGTACTTATCCGATGCACCGCCTGAGTGGACAATGTAAAGCCATTCGTACAGTGATTTTAAAGTTCCGAATTTCTGATACCGCCTCATTGAGAACCCGACCCGAAGCGAGTTGTCAAACAGTACTTTACCCTCTTTTTTCATACGCACTGCAATTTCAAGGTCGTCACCTGCATCAATGCACCGGTACATACCCGCCTTAATGAAAGCCTCTCTTCGAAAAGCAGTGTTGCAGCCAAGAGTGAAGTACCAAATCTTCAGGTAATATCCGGCCTTTGAAAAATTATTTGCAAGAAAGAGTGATATTTTATGTTTAAAACCAGGTTCAACCGGATAAACCGGACCATAGATCTGTACCACATCAGGGTGTGAAAAATCCATAAGGACCCGTTCAACCCATTCCTTTGGAATTATACAATCGGCATCGGTTGTCGCAACAATATTCCCTCTGGCACGTTTGAAACCATCATTTCTCGCACCTCCTACAAGTTTTGACTCCTGAATAAAAACAAGGTCGGCATATTTATCTGCAATCTCACGAGTCCTGTCAACCGAGTTTCCATCGACCACTATTATCTCATATTCATAACGGGGAATTGTCTGGTTTGATAATGATTGCAGACACCTTTCAATTGACTCTTCTTCATTATATGAAGGAATAATAATTGAAATCATTCTTGGTCTGCCACCTTCACAGGTCTCTCTTTGAGATAATCCATCACACTTCTGATACAGGCATCCATGTTGAGATATTCAAACTGAGAGAAACGGCCAACAAGTGGTATTCCTAATAATTTGAGAAATTTTTTCACGACCTTCAAATTTTCTTCGTATTGAAGATTATAAACAACATATGCATATGGTTCCCGTGCAGAGCCGCTAAAGACGACATTTTCTTTATTAATGAAATTAAGTTTATCCATAGACTCGATTACATTAGCAATAATTTCCGTGTCATTCATACTGGAAACTTCATCCCCCTCGTTAAACGTAATCTCGGCAAGAATGGCAGAATACCCGGGTGGTGCTACGTTTGTGCTGTAGTTTGAGAGATATGCGACCCTGTGCATCATGCCGTCCTCTTTGCCTGGTATGTATACCCAGGAGTAAGGTGAAGTTTCACCTTTGAGGCCGATAAAAACTGAAACTAATGAATTATACCTTAGATTTGCAAGAGCATCCTTCACTTCTAATGGAACATCCTCAAGACATGGGATTAAAGATTGAAGTGGAATAGTAGAGATTATACTATCCGCATAAACTGTCTTTTCACCATCAGAAATTATCCAGTTTTTACCATCTTTGCGGATTGATTTTACTATATATTCTGTTTGTATTGAATCCTTAACCGGCTCTGCAATAGCATGAATAAGTGCTTCAATGCCTCCATTTACGGGATACGCAAAGACTGACTGGTGAGTGTAACCTTCAGTCTCGATTCCAACTGCAGAACGAATGATATCTTCAACAGGCGGGCTTGGGACACGTCCCTCTACCCAGTGGAGTGACATGTCTTCTGTCTTGCACTTCCAGATCTTTTCATTATACGGAATAAGATAGAGTTCTCCGATTCCTTTACCAAAATTTGAAATTATCCAGTCTTTAAATGTTTCAGGTTTATTTCCTTCTCCTTTTTCATTTTCTATGAGTGTACGGATAAATTCATTTAGGCAGTAAAAGGTATCTTCCTTTGGGAGCATTGAAAGGCCGTTCTCGAAAGGATACTTGACAAATTTCGATTTATAGAAAACTTTTGTATCGCGGTTCCGAAATCCGATGTTGTCGCTAAGGACTGAATGCATGAACCCGAGAACTTCTTTATCACGACTAAAAATGATATGGGAGCCACCAGAATCGAAAGTAAAACCCTCAATATTGACCGACCTGCAAAGTCCGCCAATATGGGGCTGTGCTTCAAGAACAAGGGTGTCTTCCTGCCTTTCATTTAATAGGCGGGCAAGAGTAACACCGGTAAGGCCACCCCCAAGGATAACTGTCTTCACTCCATATTGGTTAGTAATTAATCCTAATTATGGTTGACCTAAAAAACATATATCATCAGTGTAAGCAGAATACCAGTAGTGATTGTCAGAAGAATTGCAACAGGAGCCACTTTTCGTATAACCTCTCCTTCCATCCCAAGTTTATCTATGACTGCTGCAGCATTAATTATCTTTGCAACAGCTATTCCGGATGCAACCCCGCCCCCGACAGCATGACCTGAATATACCTTCATGAAGTCTAGGTTGAGTACTTCAGATGCCTTTTTTAGAATTCCATAGAACATCACATTTGAGGATGTTTCGCTACCTGAGATAAAAGCTCCAAGAAGACCAAGAGAGGGGCTAATCAGGGGGAATGCGATTCCAAAAGTTAGTGCGAGCGTAAGTCCTATAACCATATTCATATTGATGAGGTCAGATCCGGGAGGGAAGACAAGGGCATTATTGACAACTGACTGTCCTGACCAGTCCATCACATACGATATTGCAAAAAACACCATTGCCGCAAGCGTCGGACTCCATGCACGTTTAATCCATACGGCTGCAACTTTAATTGCTTCCTCTTTTGTTTTAATAAATAATGGAATTACAAGTATTGTACTGATTAATACCCAGATATAAGCCTGGTTAAGCAGTTTGAGGTCTATTGATTTATTTGCGAAGAGTTTTATGTTTTGCAGGGGACCAATGAGATTGTAAAGTCCTGACTGGATTACCGGAATACTTACAAGGATACAGAATATTACAAGAAGAGTCCATGGCAATGTCGCCTTCCATAAAGGCATATTGGGATTTTTTATAAATTTTTTAGTGTTATTTAATATTTTTCCAGATTTTCGGTTTCTTTTCCCTCTTATATGTTTCTCTATCATAAGGACGAAGATAGTTAGAAGCCCGGAAAAGACACCAACCAGTCCGATTGCAGAAGTTGGCAGGATTCTGACAAAAAAAATGCATGAAAAACCAAGAGTAAGTCCTGCAAGGACTGCTGTTGGAAATCCTTTCTTTATTCCGTCTATTCCATCTGCAACCCACAACATCCCCAATGAAAGACCTGTTGAAATTAATGGAAGGAAGAGTGAGATTGTTCCTCCAAATACACTTGCATCCAGATTAAATATTGAAGAGGGGAGTGTAATTGGTACTGCAAGAAGTGAAAAAGAGGTAAGTGGGTCGTATCCTAGACATGGCAGTGCAATTGAAGCAAGAGGAGAAAAACCTAGTGCCATCATTATTGGTGGAAGCATTGTAACTGGTGTTGCTCCAATCGAAACGAGAAACGACCCGAGCCCCACGTTCAGGATCATAACCTGTTCATACCGCTCTGCAGCTATCGATTTTATATAATCAGATATGCATTTAATGGCTCCTGTGATATCCATTAATGTGACCTGGAGAATTGTGAAAAGAACCATTAATGAGATTCCGAAAGATGCAAGAACCCCCATTAAAGACGCAAATAACGCTATAACCAGGCTTGTCTGAAAGAAAAAGATGGCTAAAAAAACGGTTAACAGCCATCCTATCACTCCCATAAGTGTTCCTGACCGTTTAAATATCACAAGTCCGCAGAAAATTACCAGTATGGGTAAGATTGCAAGAAAAAACTGAACTTCAAGACTCAATTAACTCCACCTGCCATGTGTCTGCAACAATAATTTCAATTTGCGCAGAATAAGTGTGGGATCTTAATATAGATAATCATGTCTTTTTTTGTAAGAAATCGGTATGATGATTGTTATTTCGCTATTAATACAGATAAAGATAGGTTAATATGTAGCTTGATAACATATATCATGCTAAAGTGTGTCAAGGGTTTTATCAATGGTTCTTGAGGTAAAGAATGTAACAAAGCATTTTGGGGGTCTCGTAGCAGTAAAGGACGTTACGGTTAGTGTAAGAAAAGGTGAGATTCTCGGGCTCGTAGGTCCTAATGGAGCTGGGAAAAGTACCCTTCTAAATATTATTTCCGGCGTTTATAAACCAAACAATGGAGAAGTTTTTTTTAATAATGAGAATATCACCAGTCTCTCACTTAACTCCATCTGTAAAAAGGGAATCGCAAAAACATTTCAGCACCCTCAATCATTCCCAGGTCTTTGTGCATGCGAAGGTGTAATGATAAGTGCCCTACACGGAAACGGACATAAACCCAGTCTGAAAGAAGCGAGGCATGAAGCTAAAGAATGTCTCAGCAAGGTTGGCTTTCCAGAGTCAAAACTCAATGTTCCGTTAAAAAACCTTAACACAATTGAACTACGAAGAACCCAGCTCGCCCGGGCTCTTGCTTCAAGACCCGATTTACTTTTGCTTGATGAACTTACAACAGGTCTTACCCCTACCGAGGGCGAAGAAGCAATACGCCTGATAAGACAGATACGTGATGAAGGCATTACAATAATGATGATAGAGCATGTAATGCGGATTATCATGAATGTTTCAGATAGAATTGTTGTTCTTGACAACGGGGAAAAAATAGCTGAAGGTTCACCGAAAGAAGTAGGATCCGACGAAAGGGTTATATCTTCGTATCTTGGTGAAAAATATCACATCTGATGGAGGGCTTTAGTGCTTCAGGTCCGTTCTCTTAATGTGTCATACTCAGCCCTTCAGGTCTTGTGGGACATCAACATTGATATACAAAAAGGTGAAATAGTCACTCTTGTCGGTTCCAACGGAGCTGGGAAGACAACTCTCGTATCCTCTATCCTTGGATTTACAAAGGCAAGTTCAGGAAATATTCTATTTAAAGGCAAAGAAATTCAGGGCGAGCCTCCTTACGATATCGTACGGGAGGGTTTATCACTCGTTCCTGAGAAGCGTGAGCTTTTTTCGCGGATGACAGTACTTGAAAATCTTACCCTGGGAGCTTATTTCAGGAAAGATGAAAGTAGCACAGATGAAATATTCCACCTGTTTCCAGCATTGAAAGAAGCAAAAGACCGTAATGCAGGGCTATTGAGCGGAGGCCAGCAACAGATGCTTGCAATTGCACGCTGCCTTATGTCGAAACCGGAAATGATTATTCTTGATGAACCATCTCTTGGATTATCACCCAAATTCGTCCATAATGTGCTTGAAGCCGTTAAGTCGCTTAATGATGAAGGTCTCACCATCCTTCTTGTTGAACAGAATGTCAGAAGGGCTCTTGAAATCTCTGATCGAGGTTATGTCCTTGAAAATGGGCAGATAGTCAAGTCGGGTTCAGCTGAAATGTTTCTTGAGGACGATGCAATAAAAGAAGCTTATCTTGGAATTTAAGGAATCAAAGTAAAAAATTTTGAAGGCCTCTCTTTTTTTTCAACAATATTATTTTAAACGTTCAAAATCAATATGACCGTTATATGGGTCTGTTTTCAATAGGCGAACCCTGACTTTTTCTCCAATTTTCAACCCCTTTTCTCCAGACATGACACGACCTTCAGCAGGAGGATTAAAAAGCCTTGCATATGTTCCTTTTGGCGATGCACCTGTGACGAGTGCATCAAATATTTCTCCAATCCTTGTGTGGAGTACCATTGCCGCTGATGCTTTCAGCATAAAACGCTCAACTTTTTTCGATGCCTTTTCCCGGTCAGTGAGCCATGCAGAGAGCTCTATAAGTTCAGTCAGGTTATATGGGGTGCTGGTCTTAAGAAGGACAGACTTTAAAAGCCTCTGAATAATAAGATCAACATACCTGCGGTTCGGGGCGGTCCCATGGGTATATTCGGTTACTGCAAGTGCAAAATGGCCAATTGGTTCTTTTCCAGGGATAAATGGTGCATACTCTCCTGACCCAATAAGTTTAACAACTGTGAGTGACAGGTCCGGAAATCTTTCAGGATCGGCTTCACGTCTCAACTTAAGAAATTTGGCAAGGGCGTTTGCATCAGGATTTTGAGGAAGTGAAAAACCAAAATTAGTCCCCAGAGATCGTATTTCACTCCAGTATTTCGGTACTCGCACGATTCTTTCGATCATCGGGACCCCGGCTTTTTCAAGGAAATTTACCATTGTTCCGTTTGCTGCAACCATAAATTCTTCAATAATACAGCGTGCCGTATTCTGCCTCTGAACTCCTAAATCAATTACTGTGTCTCCCTCAAGAATAGCATGTGCTTCGCGGGTGTCAAGGTCGAGTGCACCCATCTCCCGTCTGTGCTTCTTTAATGTCTGCATAACTTCATTCTGGAGTAAAATTTGCTCCTTTAGTCCAGGGTATTCTTTTACAGGTTCAGGCACATCAGTTTTACCCTCCAGCCAGTCGCCAATCTCCTCATAGATAAGCTTTGCCTTGTTTGAAACTACAGCCCTGTAAATATCAATAGGTTTTGTCTGTCCGTCAGGCAGGACGGTATACTCTACTACGATTGCCAACGAGTCCTGTCCAGGCAATAATGAAGTTATTCCTTTTGAGAGCCGGTCCGGGAGCAGGGGAAAGATAACAGCTCCGGTGTAGACCGAGGTCCCATTATAAGCCGCATGCCTGTCGATGGAGGAGTTTTTTGGGACGAAAAAATCTACCTCAGAAATTGCTATTTTTACAATAATTTCCCTTTCAGGTCCACGTTCACAATATTCCAGCTGGTCAAGGTCCATTGAATCAATATTGTCTATTGATGACCATAGCAGGGTGCGGAGGTCTTTTGCATCCATATGGATCCAGGTTGACGAATCGGTATGTAAATCCCCGCCTTCTCTCATCACCTTATCTGGAAACCTGGGTTTGAATCCATACCTCTCCATCGCATCCCAGGCAATCGCTTTCAGGTCTATCTTTTTCTGTTTAGCCATGATACTTTCAAAGAGATAGTATCAGGAAGATAAATAACTCTTGGTCAATTGTAGTTCATTTCACTAATCATAAATATTGTAATATTAAAAGAAAATGAGATATTATGCATCCCCTGAAAAAAAAGTGGTACATGCTTAGAATCAGTGCATTACTTATTCCAGTCCTTATAGTCCTGAGAATTATTATTGATTATTACAATCTGGATGTAATAACAATACTTCCTGTTATATCAGCTCTTGTAACAAGCGTTATATTTACAATAGCGGTGATTTTTACGGGAACACTTACAGATTATAAAGAAAGTGAAAAAATTCCAGGCGATCTTGCTGCCTCGATACAATCACTATATTATGATAGTTCGATGTTTCCCCAGGTCGGACCAGATCTCACAAATCAATGGAAGAGAGGTATAAAAAAATTGTATCATGCGATAGTTGCAAATTTTCGTTCAAATTTCTGGGACCTGGGTTCTATTCACGAGGCAATGGAAGAGATAAACGCGAATATTATCGAGCTTGCCAATAATAATGTTGCTCCGCCCATTCTTGTAAAATTGCGAAATGAACTTACGGTTATAGAGAAAATTTCAAAGAGGATAAAACAGATCAAAGACACAGATTTCATTCCTGCGGCCTATGCGGTTGCTGAGATATCGGTTGCATTTGTAATTTTTATCCTTCTTTTTACAAAGAGTGATTCAACGATTGAAATGGTAGTATTAATCTCTGCAATAACAATGGTTATGACAGGACTTATTTTCCTCATCAAAGATATGGATGACCCATTTGAAGTCAATGTAGGAGCTTGTGCCGATGTCGATTTGTTCCTGATATTTGAACTTGAGGAGTACCTTAAAGAATGAATCACAAAATTCAATAATCTAATATTCTTTCTCGAAAAATTGATTTATCTTTCAAGAACATTATTATATGCCGCTTTTATTTTAAATATCAAGCATAATCCGGAAAAATAAAATGATCCCATTTAAAGAAATTGTATATGTCGCAGGTGAATCCGGCCTATCGTCCAGCCAAGTCTCAGAAATGCGTAAAAATTATGGCTCAAATGCCATGACACCTCCTGTTCGGGAATCAATCTGGAGACAGTACCTGAAAAACTTTGATGACCCGATAATTAAGATCCTTCTTCTTGCTGCCGCCATTTCCACAGTTGTTTCTGTTGTCAAAGGGAGTGGTTACTTAGATATTATTGGGATTATTATTGCAATACTCCTTGCAACAGCAATCTCTTTCATTAATGAATACCGCAGCAGCCGTGAGTTTGATGTATTAAATGCACATCGGGATGACATGGGAGTAAAAGTAATCCGTGATGGCCATCCTACATCCATCCCCTCGCGGGATGTAGTGGCTGGAGACCTTATCCTGTTAGAAGCGGGTGACGCGATCCCTGCTGATGGCTGGGTGAACCAGGCGTTTTCTCTTTCTATTGATGAATCATCGTTTACGGGAGAAAGTGAACCCGTAAATAAAACTACGCGAGAGAAGGTCCTTAAAGGAGCATTCGTAACTGCCGGAAAGGGGCAGATAATAGCCGCAGCCGTAGGTGATTCGGCACAGATGGGTCTCATTGCAGCTTCACTTGGAATTGATCATTCGACAGTGACACCACTTGAAGAGAAGCTTGAAAAGTTGTCTAAGGTCATCAGCAGATTCGGGTATGCGATGGCAATACTCATCTGTTCATCATTGTTTATTAAAGGAATAATGAATGGTGAAGTAACAGGTTTCAACCTGACAACGGCAAATAACATCCTTCATTATTTCATGCTTGCAGTTGTAATCGTCGTTGCTGCAGTCCCAGAAGGGCTTCCTATGAGTGTGGCACTCTCACTATCGCTTGCTATGCGTAAGATGACCCGTGCTAACTGTCTCGTCCGAAGGCTCATTGCCTGTGAAACAATCGGGTCTGCAACGACAATCTGTACTGATAAAACCGGGACCCTCACAAAAAACCAGATGGAGGTAGTTGAATCCTCTTTTGGAAATCCGATAAATATCAACAAACTTTCCAATTCCCCCGCAGAATGGATAACACTTAATGCCTCTGTTAATAGCACAGCGTACCTTGAAGATAGAAAAGGTAAAGTTGTTGTTATTGGCAATTCAACTGAAGGGGCCCTGTTGAGGTGGCTTCGCTTTCACAATCTTGACTATGATAAGATAAGGTCCGAATACGAGCTGACAAAACAGTACTTCTTTGACGGGAATCGGAAAAGGATGTCAACCGTGGTCATGATTGAAGGGAAAAGCTATTTACTTGTTAAGGGAGCTCCAGAAATACTTGCATCCAGATGTAAGGAAATTCCTGACCTGACTGGGGTTAACACCCTTGCTGCAAGGGCGATGCGGACGCTTGCTTTTGCTCATAAAGAAATAAAGAATGGTAACGAGGATGAGACCGATCTCGAGTGGGACGGTTTTGTAGGAATCCGTGATCATTTAAGAGATAATATTGCAGAATCTGTATCTACCTGCCAAAAGGCCGGAATCAGGGTCAGAATGGTCACCGGGGATAACCCGGAGACTGCCCGTGCAATAGCTCAGGAGTCCGGGATTTATCAGGGAGGTGATGTAATCACCGGGTCATCATTTAGGGAACTCACTCGTGAAGATCAGGTCACAGCAGCACAGAACCTTGACGTAATGGCACGTGCAGAGCCAATGGATAAACTGTTGCTCGTTGAAGCGCTTCAGAAAACAGGATCTGTTGTAGCAGTAACTGGCGACGGTACTAATGACGCACCTGCACTCAAACATGCTGACGTGGGTCTTGCCATGGGGATTGCAGGGACCGAGGTAGCAAGGGAAGCTAGTGACATTATCCTTCTTGATGATTCATTTGCTTCAATAACAAATGCAGTCTGGTGGGGGAGGTCTTTATATGAGAATATTCAGCGTTTCCTCCTCTTCCAGCTTACGATAAATTTTTCTGCATGTTTCCTTGTTTTTGTTGCACCACTTCTAGGTTACCCGGAACCTCTTACAATTATCCAGATACTCTGGATAAATATCATAATGGATACACTCGCTGCATTTGCACTCTGTTCCGAAGCACCACATTCAGGACTTATGCAGCATAAACCCGTTTCAAGGGATGCAAAAATTATATCACAGTTTATGTGGACATCGATAATTATAACCGGAGTGTTCCTCCTTGTTGGAGGCATTTATCAGATTGCAACGGGTTTTTTGGGTGGAAGTACGCCGATTGAACGAAACACGGTGTTATTCTCAGCTTTTATCATTGCTGCAGTCTGGAACGGGATCAATTGCCGGGCTCTTGATGGGAAGATGCCCCCTTTCTTCCGTGGGAATCCAACTTTTTTTGCAGTTATGGGGCTAATTGTTGCAGTCCAGATATTAATAGTTCAATACGGGGGACTTCTCTTTCAGACGGTACCATTGTCTCCATTCGAGTGGGTAAAAATTGTTGTAACAACCGCATCAGTTTTAATTGTAGGTTTTATTATCAGGATGATGTTCCGGTTAAGAGGTGGATGGACAAATACACAAATATTTTTGTCTGTTAAATAAGATATAATCAATAATTTTTAGGAGTATCTGCGGTGGACCCACGTTTCAAACTCAAGAATGTATCTTCATCGCCTTTGTTTGGTTATGCAGAAGACGGGGCCGACGGCGTTATGGTCGAAGCAGTTAATGATCTGGATTTCGTTTCTGAAGTTGTAGATAAGACCTCTGTTCCTGTTATGGTGAACCAGTTGCACGGCGGCAAATCACCCAACTGGACACTCCAGGAAATGCAGGATGTAGGGGTATCTATAGTTATATACAGCACACCCTGCCTGTTTGCAGCTCAATATGGGATGGAAAAATACCTTGATCAGATGATGGAAACTGGTGTTCTACCTGATGAAAACACGAGTGAAATGCATGATTGTGTCAATCTTCTTTATTCGCCTCCGAATTATCATGCTAATTTAAGGTCAGTCAATTTACAGGAAAATAATAAACATAAAAATAAATAATGTGCTAATGACCGGATTTACTTTTTGATAATCAGTGTTGAAACAATGCTTGATCAAACACAATTAATACTTGCATTTTTAGCCGCTTTAGCTGCCGGATTTATTAATACCCTCGCGGGTGGAGGTACTCTTGTAAGTTTTCCCGCACTTGTTGCAATGGGAATTCCCCCGGTTATCGCGAATATGACAAATACAATAGCGCTATGTCCAGGTTATTTTGGAGGAATTTTTGCCCAGAGAAAGGACTTCCCCAGCCAAAGAAAACGCCTTTACAGGATTTTACCTATTAGTATACTTGGTGGTATAATCGGTAGCCTGATATTAATTAATTCAAAGGAAAGTTCATTTCAGATATTAGTTCCATATCTTATCCTGATGGCGTCTATCCTCCTCGCTGTACAAGTTCCATTGAAAAAGTGGTTGAAGTCAAGGGAAAACAAAACAGATTCAACTAAACTTGTAACTATCGGTGGTTTTATCCTTCTTTTCCTCGCATCGGTATACGGTGGATATTTTGGGGCTGGAGTGAGTGTGATGGTGATAGCCCTGCTTGGACTTTTATATGATGATTCACTTACAAGTCTCAATGTTTTAAAACAAGCAATATCATTCAGTATCAATATTACAGCAGCAATTTATTTCATATTATTTGGGAGAGTTGAGTGGTTGATTGTGCTTGTTATGAGCTTTGGTTCGGTAGCTGGTGGTCTGGCCGGAGGTAAGTTAACAGGAAAGATCGATTCGAACATTCTTCGCTGGTTTGTTGTAATTATCGGGGTGACAATTTCGATTGCATATTTTATTCGGGCTTAAGGTAATAAAATCAATCAATCTGAAGTAACTCATCCTCTGACAACCCGGTTGCCTTCATGATCTCAATGGGTGACAAACCTGATGCTTTCAACCGTTTCGCTATCAGCATCCGTTCCTCCTCGCGTCCTTTCTCATACCCGTCTTTTAATGCCTTTTTTACAGAGCCTCGTTGCAGCATAATAAAATCCCGTCGTTTATGTTGAGCCTCAAGTTCGGTACAGGTAAGTCCTGCTTCGTTTGCTATTTCGAGTGCATGATCGATCTCAGGCACAGATGAGAGTGTGACTGGTTTCACTTCAAGGCTACCTGCCCTCTGGACAAAAAAGAGCCATTTGTCCTGAAGTGTTTCAAGTTCTTTGATGGTTTTTGTGAATTTAGGGAGTTCATAGAAGATGAGCCGGATATCTCCGTTATATTCTCTCATATGCTTCACTTCCTTCATCCGGTACTCCGAACGCACATCTGAAAGATCAGGGAACATGATAAAGTCAGTTATGGTCAATGCAACCACTGGCATGAGGTCAGCATATTCTTCTCCCCTTACTATCTGGGTCGAATAAGATTTTGCTGCATTATAAAGGATTCGCTGCTCAAATCCTTCAACATTGAGCACCTGCATTTCGATTATCACGAAAGTACCACTTTCAAGTCTGGCCTTTACATCAACATAGGAATCTTTCATCCCGGCGAGGAGAGGAATCTGGTACGGAGAAAGGATCTCAAGACTCTCGACACTATGCCCTTCAAAGTCTATGATTGCATTGATGAACGAAAGCAGAATATCCTTCGAACCTTCTGACCCAAAGACCTTTTTAAACGCAAAATCTGTTTTTACATCTAAGAACCGCATAGTGATCCAGATTTGGTATAATTAATAGATTTCATTATCCTTCTAACTATCGGAGGAAAGGAGAGTGGCTGGTAATGGCTTTATATACCGTGATTGTAATAATACCAAATAAAAAAATGACAAATGATAAACCCTGCCCATAACGGAGTGGGTGGAACTGCAGATCCAGTACCGGAAAGCTCTATCAAATGTAAGTTTAATACCTGCGTATGGATTGGAGAATGAGTATAAGGGATAATTATGCATTTATTTTCAGGAGATGCAACCATTTTCTTCTTATCTTACACCGACTTTAAATCATGAGTGAATTAACATGTGGATCTTTAATCGGTGAAGAGGGGCAGATAGTTATCCCAAAAGAGATCAGGGATCGTTTAGGGCTCAAGGTAGGGAAACAACTCTTCTTTGAGTTAGAATCAGACCACATTATACTTATATCTGAACGAGGTAAGGATTTTGCCACTGAATTCTTTAGCATAGTCAAGATAAAACTCAAAGAAGAGATAAATTTTAAAGACCAATATGAAGAAGAGAATGATGCGAGGAATCTGGTACTGGGGAAGGATCTTAAAGACTCCCGACACGATGCCCTTCAAAGTCTATGACTGCATTGATGAACGAAAGCAGGATATCTTTCGAGCTTTCTCCTTCAAAGACCTTTTTGAACGCAAAATCTGTTTTTACGGGCGATTGATAAGGGGATAAACGGAGGTTAAATGATTTGTTACTATTCAGTCTGTGGCTTCTGCTTCACTTTTATTAATATTTTTTTCAGACACATAATCAGGCAACCCGAATCCCATCCTGAATAATATTTTGATGGAAAGAAAATGACTGATTGTCATCAAATTGTTTTCGGGTGCGATATTTTGGAGGGTCGATTTTGTGAGAATTGAAATAGAACTATTTCTCTGGGAAAAAGTTTTTTCCCCTGAAAAATTTACAAAGAATTAGTTGATTGTCACATTTTTCCTCAGGAAAAAAACAAATTGGGATAGTTTACATTTTCTGGAAGTTAAGTGACCATACTAGCAAACCTGAAATCAAAAAGGCTATTTTACCCTTGACCAGGTCCCTACAGCTATTACAGTATCATTTGCGGTAACATGACGGTATACCATATTTATGAGATCATCATTGACAATTTGTCCTTCGATTATACCGTCATTATCGGCATAGTAGAACGTTTTGTTGTCCATTCCAATTACTCCTACAAAACTTTCCTCGGCACCAAGTGATGCATTTAATGTTCCGTGCATAACTCTGCCATTTTGATCGGTTATCACTGCCTGGGCGCTAAGTGTATCATACCTGCCCTTGTGATGAGTATATTGCCCGGGAACTGCTGACTTTTGGATAACACCACCATGGGTTTCTACATCCCATGTCCCGGTTAGGTTTGGAATTTTTAATTGATTTGCTGTTCCTACTGGTTGCGTGGAAGGTGCATTTGTTGTACATCCGCTCATAATTAAAAATCCGGTAATTAACAATGCAAGAAGTCCGTGAATCAATAAATTTTTCATAATTTCACATTCCATTCAGCTTTTAATAATTGTTTGTATGTTTTAAGACATAATGAAGTCTTCGAATTAACTTTTATGACTCTTCTTTTGTTATTCAAAAAAATTAACCTGGCTTTCTTAATAGTGAATATCTGTCTCTATCCGATTATGGTTGAGTGAGACCTGGAAGTCGGTAAAAACTGTATGATTTTTATTTCCGAATTGTGATAGCTGGCCTTTTCGCTCAGGGACCCTCATTCGAACAGTTAAGTCGCGAGACTGGGAAAATTAGAATAAAAAAGGTTATTTTACCCGTGTCCAGGTTCCTACGCCTATTACAGTATCATTTGCTGTAACCTGACGGTATACTACATTTATCAGATTATCATTGACAATTTGTCCGTCAAGTATACCATCATAATCGGCATAGTAGAACGTTTTATTGTCCATTCCAATTACTGCAACAAAACTCTCATCAGCACCTGAAGATGCATTTAATTTTCCGTGCATAACTCTGTCTTTTTGATCGGTTATCACAGCCTGGGCGCTAAGCGAATCATACAGACTCTTTTGATGAGTCCATTGTCCTGGTACTGCTGATTTCTGGATAACACCACTTTGAGATTCTACATTCCATGTCCCGGTCAGATTTGGAATTTTTAATTGATTTGCTGTTTCTACTGGTTGCGTGGAAGGGGCATTTGTTGTACATCCACTCATAAGTAAAAATCCTGTTATTAACATTGCAAGAAGTCCGGGAATCCATATGTTTTTCATAATTTCTCAATCCATTCAAATTTTGATAGTTGTTTGTGTGTCCTGGAACCTAATGAAGTCTTCTGATTATATTATTATGACTCTTCGAATGTTACAAACACAATTTAATCCTATGGCGTCATTATCGGGTTAGAAAATTCAAGTTTGAAAAACGAATCTTCAACTGAACAACCGTCTTCGAGTAAGGTTACAAATCTCTCTAAAAATTCTGATCTTTTAACGTCAGAGCGTACTATTTCTTTGCTAGCATAAGGTTTTATCAAGGTCCAGGTTTTACAAATTTCTTCTCGCTTAATATCCTGCATCTCGCGAATAAAGTCTTTAACTTCAGAAAAAACGTCTCTAATGTATGTCTCATTTTCCATGTTTGAAAAAACAGCAGTTAGTGCGCCGTAATGAGCCATTTCGTTTGTTGTTCGTGTTCTTCCAGTCCGTCTTCTTATATGCATTCTGCTCCATCTGTGACCTCTTTCTTCGAGGTTATTGTCCCGCACAATTTCCACTACATTTCCCGAATGATCTCTCACGTCCACAAAAAGCTCATCGACATGTTGTCTGCAATTGTTCGTCATCTGACTTGCCGTCCGGAGGAGTTTTTCTCCACTCGCAACACTTTCGTTATCAATATCGGAAAGGGCAATCATGAAATCACTTTTCATTTTCTGGGAATTGTCAGGTTTCGCCTTCTCACATCCATTCTGACTCATGTGCCTGCCAATCTGCAGAATTGTCCTTACTTTTTCAAACCAAATCCATATTTGTTTGGTGTTATCATATTGGGCGTTTACATCTGCATTACCGATAATAGATTCTAATTTATCAGTAAATTCAATTATTTCCTGACAATCCAGGTTATTGGATAAATTCCACTCAAAGATTCGGCGATTCAAACGTTTTAGTTCTAAAATCCTGTTCATGATTTCGAGGTATGGAAGAATAAATGGGTAATTCGAGCTCCGTTCACGGCAAATGAGGAGATGTTCTATAGCAAGAATGACCCATTTACGCTCGGATAAGACCAAAATGTTTTCAGAATCTTTACCTCATCTCGTGCTAATATCAACTTTCATTTTTTTGAGTTGACTCAAAATTCGCATATTTACAATGTTTTTTCTGAATGCGGCGTATCTCTCTTTAAAAAGAAGTTTCCCAAGATTTTTAACGAAATGGTAGTGACATATTTGTTGCTGCACCCCTGGAAAGACGTCTGTTGCAGCATCACTTATCTGTTTGCTCATATCCCTGACAATAACTATTGGAGTTCCATATAACAAATTCAACCCTTCGAGGAACGTCTTTACATATTTTTTGTTTTCTGTGATGATGGTCTGAGCATCCAAGGTAATTCCTGTCTCACCTTCTTTTGCCATAAACACAATTTCGTTACCTGCCTCACCTGTTCCATCCAGATGAAGCCGTACACCCCCATTTTTTTCAAAAATGGCTTTCATTTGAGGGATATGTTTTTTGTGAAGAACATAAAATCTTATAAGAAATTCTTCTGATAGATTAGAAATCTCACCGGTTGAAATTGAAATTCCTCTTGAAAATAGAATATTCTTAATCTCTTCTCGTTGATAGTCAAAAGACCATCGTAAAATGCCAATAGCAATCATTACTTTACTGTCAAAGTTGCAACCAGTAGGACATATCCGATTAACGACTGAAATCAAAGGTTTATCAAATGTACCGTGTTCTTTACAGTGCCGAAAATGTATATTTAATTTCAGTTCTCCTGACAATGTTTTAACTATTCTTTTGTCGTTTCGTTTAACGAGGAGTTTTTTTTTGCAGATGGGGCATTCATCTTGGACCTTTCCGAGTTCTTCAGGTAAAATAGGAAGATAAAGAACGTTTTTTTTTCAAAATCGTAGGTGATGCCTATGCGTTTCAGCGAATCCCGCAAAACTGGTTGTCCCATATCCTCTAGCATATCAAAAATCTCTGTCGGAGATAAATTCCCCTGCATAAGTCGAACAGCTAAATAGGAGAATTGTGCATCATTTATTGAAAAATTGGTTGGGACGAGCGGATCATTACCTAAAGATCTGATATGCCGCTGTTTTACTTTCCCATCCACTCGAATTGATTCCACCTCGCTGTAGTAAACTCTGATTTCGCCATTTTTGTTGTGACGGATGTTCTTTCGAATATAACTCATAACGTAGTGTAACGTTCCACTACTATATAGCACTACGGATCCATCGAAAAAAATTTCATATTTGGTATAAATCTGAAAAACAGGGTTCAGTTGCGAAATTTTAGTATCCTAAAAACTAACCTGATTTTGACGCCATAGAAATGAAACTATACTACCTGATTTTTGCAATGGCACTTCTGATATCAATACTGATAATTCCATGTAGCATTGCTGCAGTTTTAACAGTTCCATTATCAGTGAATCTGAATCTATACGAAAAATCAACCCTGAACCCAACTGTCTCAACAAGTGTTTTAGATTCTTCAATGGGTGAAATTAAACCTGGATTGATAAGGAATACTCCTGCAATTTTCCCCGGTTCCAGTGTACCAAAAGTTCCAATAGTACCTATCAATAAACAACTGGAAAATACGGATAGTTGTTTTAAGGAATGTAAACAAGATTCATATTATAATTCTAGTTTTCCGGCACAAACCCATTGTGTATTGAATTGTGCCCTTGAAAACGAAGATTATCAGAATTATATCTGTAATGATTGTAAAGGACTTTGTGAAGGACTTAGGCCAGATGTGAAACCAGGATGTATCAAAACTTGTGAAGATTATGATGTCAATTGCCATGACCCCACAAAAGAATGCACTGCATGCATGGTGCAATGTGTAAAAACAGAGATGCTCCTTGGTGCTGCCGGCTCAGATACAGGAAACTGTCTTAAAAAATGTGAAAAATCATTATGCGGTCATTCGACATGCTTTCAATGTAAATTTGAAAAACCATATGCTTATCAAAATACTACATTCGTTAATAAATGGAATAAGTATTGCGAAGCGATGTTCTCTGATTGTAAGCCCCTCAGCCAGGACTGCGATAAATGTATGTCACTTTGCAAAGACTTTAATGTTGCAGATAAACAGATGAATTGCTTAGAAAATTGTGGAGCAACTAAAAATTGTCGAACAAAAAATAATGAATCATGCCAGTACTGTCTGAAAAATTGTGAGGGTTTCTTACCTGATGTGAATTTAAACTGCATAACAGATTGTGGTGCAATTAAGTTAAATTGTGAACCTGCTGATCCAAAAAAGTGTGATCAATGCTGGAGTAAATGTAAATGGAATCCGGATATTCAAGCACAGACTTCATGTATTATAGTATATTGCAATACTTTCTATAATATTAAGTCTAATATTACTATATGGTAAATGTCGAACAGATAGAGATTATAAAACACATTCCAGCTTCAGAATTGT
>CAIYHQ010000064.1 GCA_903926075.1 uncultured Methanomicrobiales archaeon | reverse complement strand
TGGCCCTTCGGAGATACTGTTAAGAATATCACACTTATCAACTTTTTAAATACTGGGATATTTTTTAATAATGTAATTGATACTCTTTCGGGTTCAGGCTCGATCTCTTCAAACATTACAAATGTAAACTCGAGTTATAATGGGAAATCTTATGATGATAAGGGAAGGGGTATCGTCATTCAAAACTCCAATGGAATTGAAGTGAGTTCAAATTCTGCGAACAATAACGGAGAATATGGTATATTTCTTAATTTTTCCAATAACAATAATGTAACTGGCAACACAGCAGCTGACAATCAGAATGCTGGATTTTACATTTCTAAAGTTTCCAATATTAGTCTCAATAACAACAACGCAAGTGGAAACCATAATTTTGGTGGGTTTTTCGTTTCAAAAGTTTCCAATAGTAATCTTAATAACAACAACGCAAGTGGCAATCAAGGATTTGGGTTAGTTCTGGCAGATAGTTCCAATAACACTCTAACTAATAACACCGCAAGTAACAATTACATGAGTGGGTTAGCCGAAGAATGGTGTTTAAACAATACTTTTTATGAAAACATTGCAAATGATAATCTATGGAGTGGTTTTGACTTTCAGACAGATTTAAACAATACCCTCATTAATAACACTGCAACTGGAAATCACCAGAATGGATTTAACTTTTATTTAAGTTCTAATAATACTATAAATGGCAACACCGCAATTAATAATTCACATAATGGGTTTTACTTAGATTCGTCTTCAAAATATAACCAACTCAATAGTAACACTGTCATTAATAATACATATTATGGTTTTTACCTTGATGGAAGTTTAAACAATGACCTGACCGGTAACAATGCTACTGATAATCAAGCGGATGGATTTTACCTGAATTCAGGTTCAAGTAACAACCTTACTGATAACATCGCTATGGATAATTACTTGAATGGGTTTAACCTTATTGGGAGTTCTTACAACAACCTCACTAATAATACCGCTACAGACAATAAAGCAAATGGGTTTGAACTTCAGGCTAATTCTAACAACAATCTCGATAATAATAAAGCAAATAATAATGCAGGGTATGGATTCATCTTAATTGGGAGTTCTTACAACAACCTTACTAGCAACTCTGCAACTAATAATTTGATGCATGGCTTTTACTTTTCTGGGAGTTCTTACAACAATCTCACTAGTAACTCCGCAACTAAAAATTCAGGGTATGGATTTTTCCTTGATGAAAGTTCAAATAATTCCCTGAATCGCAACACAGCAACTGCCAACAAAAGATATTTAAATTCTGACCTTTCTTCCGACTTAAAAAATATCATCAAAGTGATCCCAAATGGTGGATTTAGTGGAAGTGGATTTGCTCTTTCGTCAAGTTCATACAACCACCTTATAAACAACACAGCGATTGGTAACGAAGGAGATGGATTTTACCTGGATTCGAGTTTACACAACAACTTGACCGGAAATATCGCTTCGGGTAATCTCTGGAATGGATTTAACCTTTCTCGGAGTTCAAACAACAACCTGACCGGTAACAATGCCTTGGTTAATCACTGGAATGGGTTTTATTTCAATGGTTCAAACAATAACCTGGTTACTGGAAATGATGGCACAGGACAAGATATAGGGTTCGATGTTAAATATTCTGATTCAAGTACATTCACAGGAAATAAGGGATGTTATGTTTGGATTAATTCAAGCTTTATCCCGGTCGATATCAATTACTGCACTACAACTCCATCACCGACAGAAACTCCCTCGCCCTCATCAGTTCCAGTGCCACCATTATGGAATAACGCCGGCCCCAGTACATCAGACATTAGGACAACAGATAGCTCCCTACAGCATCCCTATGATATGCAATTTTTAAGTTCAACGATACCTGCTGGATTGAACCCAGGCCAGATATTTACCGGGATTATCACTGTAAAAAATACTGGCACAACGACATGGACTTCTGAAGGGGTAAAATTCGGCTTGAGACCTTTTGGTGATGCACTCAAATTTGGAATTGGTGATATTATGCTTCCTCCAGGGACGACTGTAGAACCCGGACAGGAATTCAGCTTCCAGGTAACTCTCACGGCTCCACTAACTGGTGGAACGTACGACCTCCAGTTCAGGACATTCTTCCTCACTCCTTCAAATAATGGAAATCCGGTACCAACATTCTTTGGTGATATAATTAATATAAATACAGACGTCTCTTCAAACACAAAGAAGACTGAGTTACTTAAGAAAAAATTAGGATCTATAGTGTCATCAATGTCACAGGTTGTGACTCAAACAAAAGTTGCTCCCATTATTACTTTAATAAATGAATTGCCTACTCCTGTATGGAAGCCCACTCCATATCTTTCTCATCCAACCGCTATTGAAACTATAGGAAACAAATTGAAAATCTAGGTAGAATAGGTATGGCTTTTATTGCATCATATATATTGTAAAAAAATTAATTTTACGCAACATATAACCCGCTGTTATAACAGAATAAAAATTGTCTTTAAATGGATTTTATCTATATAACAAAATAATAAAACTTTAAATCTTTTAAATATAATCTGAATTATGCAAGTAAAGTTGCAAAAAACTATAGTTTGGGTTGTATTTGCTCTAATAGCAGTTATATTACTTATGCCACTAAGTTCAGCATCTATTGTTGCAGTAACAAAGAACCCTTCGCTTCAGTTTAACTTTGTAGGAAACTGGTCTTCGACATCGATGGAAGGATATGTTGAACATACCGGTTATCATCTATACAATCAAACCGGCGCAGTCAGTCTTGCTATTACTGAACAAAACGGCCGTGTCTTTTTTGGAACAATGACAAAGTATTATAAAAACGGGACCTCAAAGAAAGAAGAATTTGCCGGAATTATTGACCGCGACGGAAAAGGATTTAAGGTTGCTGAATTTATTGAAGGTTACATGTTAGGTGAGATAATCGACAAGGATCATCTTGAAATGTTCTATCTCCAGGACGGGGAACCAGCCATGGCCGTGCTGGATGAATTTGTGAGACAAAAATCTTGACAAACTTTTTACCTTTTAAAGTTTTTCGTTGAGTTCTTTCAGGAGATATTTTCAGCCTGTTTACGCTCGGTGATATCCTGACAAACTAAAAGGACCTGGAATGAACCTTCATTACCTCTTATAATCCTAGCAGATTCTTCGACCCATATTATGGTCCCATCTTTTTTAATTTTGCGCATCTGCGAGTTTAAGACTTTTCCTGGGGATGAGAGGCATGTTTTTATCTGTTCAATAACTACTGGCTGGTCATCCGTGGAAATTATTCGGAGTATACTTTGACCGGTCAGTTCTTCGACTGGATAGCCAAGTTGATCTGCTCCAAACTGGTTCACTGAAATTACCCTCCCCTCTAAGTCAAGTGTAAAGAACATGGAAGGATTGTCGTGATACAAGGACCTGTACAGTTCTTCGCTCTGACGAAGTGCTGTTTCTACTATTTCTTTCTCTGTAATGTCCTTGATAACTCCTACAATAAATGAGTTTTTTTCTGTATCAGTATAAACAGTCTTGCTGGTTATAATTGTATGAGTTCTGCCGGAAGAATCAGTTAATCTCTCTTTATTGATGTTCTTAAGACCAGATTCAAAAACAATCGTGTCCTGCTTTCTAAAAACGTCGGCTTCTTCTTTTACAAAGAAATCATAATCAGATTTTCCTAGGAGTGCTTCCCGTTTTTCTCCCATTAAATGACTAAACGCGTCATTGAGGAGAATCCAACGATAATTATGGTCTTTGACAAAAACCGGATCTGCAAGAGTATTAATAATATTCTCAAGAAAATTCCTGGATTCTGTAGCTGCTTTAGCAGATTTTTGCAATTCCTCAAAGCTGTCTATCAGCCTGTCTTCCTGAAAAGTGAGTTGTTCATAGGCTGTATTAAGCTCTTCATGGTTTTTTCTGAGATCCTCCTCTGCACCTTTACGGGTAATAACCTCACGTGCAATGAAAAAGAGACCAACGAAGACGAGAATATATGCAGTAATCCTATCCACGATAAGGAAAAGCTGGAGCTGGTTCTGCAGTCCCAGAAGAGTTGCAGTATGGGAAACCGCAAATAATCCAAAAGCAAGGCCTATGTAAAGCGGCGTCAGGCTTCCTGACCTGTTTTGCCACCAGCAGCTGATAATAACAATTCCAATGCAAAAAATCAGGTTAGTTAGCGTTACGGGATCAAGGACAAAACTCATAAAATATCTCAGGTAATTTTTGATTTTTACTTATTTATGGTTGGGTTTCTGAAAATTCCCTTACTTTTAAAGATGCTTCTGGCCTTAGTGGAATTCCATGACCGGATAGCATTATATCAAAGTCAAGTGTAGCAATTTTTTTTATAGAATATTGTGCCTCACCCATATCCAGCGTGAACTGTGGGGGTGGCCCCTCTATTTTAACGCCGTCAAAGCGCAATGTATCACCAGCAAAAAGGATATTTAATGACGGTTCGAGCAGGCAGATGCTTCCCGGTGTATGTCCTGGTGTATGGATACAGACAAGTCCGGCAATATTGTCGGTTCTTATTTCTTTATTAATTTGAAATAAAAACCTCTGGAATATAAGGGGCATGAAGTACAAAATAAAAATAGATTAGAGATTCAATTACTAAACCTATCTCTGCCTTTACTTGATATACTGACTAACCATTGCCTTTGCTTCAGGTGGAAGGTTCAGGCTTTCGAGAACCTGCGGGAGTATACTAATAACTACCTCTTTACCCTGTGGTGACAGGAGGTACTCCTTAATCATCGCGATTCCTTCTGGTGATGAGAGAAATTTCTTTACTGTTTCCTGTCCTTCAGGTGATTTAAGCATCCCTGCCAGTTGTCCGCCAAGTAATCCAAAGTCCATATTTTTTCACCTATTTATATGTTATTTAGTGTTTTAGGATATATATGAATTTCTTAATGCATTATTTATGAATCTATCCACGGTAGAGCCATTTCCAAAAATCTCCATTCTCTGTATTTCTATTGGAGTATAATTTTTCCCTTATAATACCCGGTCCAAACCTGAAAATCAAATTAAAGAAACGATAGGGATAACAGAGATAAATTTTAAAAGAATCTTTTGGCAATTTGTATTTTATCCGCATTGTTTCAGCGCTTAAAAAAATCCGCTTTTTAAAAGAATTTAACAGGGCAAGGGAGGTAGGATTTGTCTGAGCCAATCTGAATGAGATATTTTTCGATGTGCCCGGTATAATTAGTTGATTTAGAGCAAAATTCAGGTAATGTTCAGGTATATCGTAGAAAAAACCTTTTTGGTTTATCTCGTTGATAATCGCAGTTCCTGTCAGAAGATCTGTTAAGGCCAAAGAAAGCATGAGAGGTCGAACGAGACCCAGATCGTTTGATATCATCAATAATTGATTCCAATCGATGCAGTCAGAGTACTTCCGGTATAATTCTTCAATATCATAAATTTCACGGATGCCAAAATGAAAGGCGTGTTGTATGCTTAAGTGAATTGCACAATGGAAGATGAGAACTGATGGAGGCAGAAGATATGAGGAAGCACCTAGAAATGTCCCTTTTTTTGCGTACTTCCAAAAATGTTCGCCTAAATCCAGTCCTCTGGGGCTTACGTTATATGCATCGGTAATATTCCAATGAAGTTCAAATATTGTCCCGGATTCATGTATAAACTCCGGCGAATGGTGGTCATATTGCATACTCTCATCATCGAAATGGTAAGAAGCAGTTTCCCTGTAACCAAGAGAGTTGAGAATAGCAATGGAATGTTTAATATCTTTCCATTTTACCATAACGTCGATATCACTCATCCTCCGCATTGCAGGGTTTTCATATACTGTATTTGCGAGTATTATTCCTTTTAATGAGATTACAGGGATATTTTTTTGTTCAAGAGCTATGAGGATCCGTCCTAATTCAGTAGTCAGGCGAAAATTTTTCGCTCCATTTGCAAGGTACTTCCGCCGTAATTGTTCATATATCGCATTTGGAGGCAAAATTTCCGAGTACTTTTTTAATTTGTAAAACAGGAGCGGAGTTACATGCATGGATTCTGAATAAAAAAGTATCTGGTCCCACTTATAACTTGGAATTTCCCTTGGATGGAAATGATCTGGGCTTAATAGTTGAATTAAATCAAGGTATGGCTTGTTGTCTTTAAGAAGATCCTGTAACTGAACCATCACTATTTCCTTTTTTTTCTTTTATAGTATTAATGTATAATACACGGGATCGTTACTTGGAACAAGTCTTTCTCTATCCGGAAAATATCAAAAATTGATTATCAATTCGAAATCTTGTATTGAGGTTCTTGTTGGAGTATCCTCAATACAGAAATCTTTGAAGACACATTTCTCTATTACTACCATTGTTTTAATAAAACGAAAAATTATTTTATATAGTATAAAACCAGGTTAATCTTGGATGATCACCCAGTTTCTCACAAAAAGCCTTTCAGGAATCATACCCAAAATCGAAGGGAATGAGATAACATATCCAGGGAACAGCATGTACCCTGCTCTAATCGAGGGAGACCGTTTGATTCTTTCGCTTAATTCATCCGTTAAAATTGGGGACATTATTGTTTTTCCTGACCGGAAACAGTGTTTATATACGATTCACAGGATAATCAATGTAAAAAATGGTGTTCTTGAAACTGCAGGAGATAATAACAAAAATCCAGACCAGACTTCTATATGTATCAGTGATGTCACTGGAAAAGTAATCGCGAAAAGACGTTGTGAACGTTTATTCCGAGTCAGAGGAGGAATGTATGGGAGGATCTATCATTGGTATATCACTTCAATCCATAGTAACATTCGCCTTTTTCTCCCTTTCTTAAAACCCGGGTATTACTTTGTTGCGAGAAAAGCAGTTATCGGGCGGATACTCTCTCCTTTGTTCAAACTGACGCTGGTAGCCCAGTTAAAAAATGGCAATATTGAAGTCAGGCTATTTCTTAATACCTTTTACATAGGACTATGCAGGGGAGAGAGCAGGCCCTGGATTATAAGGGCTCCTCTTCGTTTGTTAGTAGATCCAGGCCGGTTGCCTCGTTATGAGACGATAGTCCTTAATGCTATGAAGGAGAACCTAAACAAGGCACCTGGTGAATTAAAAGGGTTTTGTTAATTTTTTATTAGCCCTCGAATTGGATTTGGTTAAATAATTAATATTTACTTTTCTCTTCCAGAAATTTCCCGTTTTTCACCCTGTATACCCGGCTCACAAGTTGAAGCAGGCTCTCCCTGTGTGTAATTACAATGATTGTCTTTCCTCTGCACGTGACCAGGAATTCTTTTACGAGTGCTTCTTCAGTTTCCCTGTCAAGGTGGGCCGTCGGTTCATCAAGGATAAGTATACTTGTATCCCTTAGAAATGCCCGGGCTATTGCGATACGCTGTTTTTGCCCACCTGATAATTTACTCCCCCGCTCACCGACAATTGTATTATAAGCTTCAGGAAAACTGCAGATCTCTTCATGGATTCCGGCTGAACGGGCTGCTGCCATAACTTCGCTGTCACTTGCAAGCGGCCGGCTGTACCGGATGTTATTCATGACTGTATCATGAAAGAGCATAAGATCCTGGGAAACTAACGCAATCTAGTTCCTAATCCAGGTCGGGTTCAGGTCATTGTAATCATAATCATCAAGCCAGATTTTTCCCTCCTGTGGGCGGTAAAATTTTAGAAGAAGATTAATAAATGTGGTCTTACCAGCCCCGGTCTGGCCTACAATACCTATCCTGTCCCCAGGTTTTATCTCAAGATTTACACCGGTAAAGACCGGGTTATTCTCATCATATGAAAATGAGACGTTTTCCGCGCGAATGTGGCCTTTTGAACTGTATTTGGGGTATAGAAGTGTTTTTCCGGGGTCATCGTGATCATATTCGGTTGTCATGTTCAGGAGTTCCTTTACCCTCCATGAGGCAATAGCTGTCCCCTGCAGGGAGAGGGGGATTTGGAGGATTGCCGATACAGCCCCTGTGAGTTGAGGGTACATCACAAGAAAGGCAGTATATGATCCGATTGACATCTGTTGGGAGAGTACGAGACCACCTCCTACAAGCATTACTACAAGCCGTACAATGTTCGTGTACGCAGACTGGACACCACCGGTAAACTGGCCGAAAATCATGTTCGAGATGGAGAGGGTGACCATGTTAAGCGACCGTTTCATATACCTGCCAAGCTCCCGCTCTTCAGCAGCATGCGTTTTTATAAGGTCAATAGAGTTAAAGAGGTCCTGCCCATCAGCAGCTACCTGAAGTAAGAAACCGGATATTTCATGCCATGGGTGAATATTGCAATCTTTACCCGGATACCGGGAAAAGTGTGGGCCTTACACCAACAGGGGTTACCATATGGCGTGCCCTTCTTAACAGGAAAGGTCTTAACGGTATTATCGATGAATTAGGCGACGAGTTTGAACCTTTACCCGAAAATATCCAGGAAGAAGGGGGAAGGATTGTGAGCATATTTTCAAGGGAATCGCAGAGGGTTATGAACCTCGTTGAGACTGGGATCCCCCCCAGGTCATTATGGCGGAGATATCGTCTTCTTCTCTAAAGAAATACCCTGCGACATGATCGAGAATAGTAACTGCCGGGTTGAAATCAGAATTCTTTTCAACGCAATCAGAATGACACCCAAAAGTATCTCATTCTTAATTGTTAATATGAATAAATATTGTGAATCATAGATTATGTGTAAATTTGAGGAAGATTTAATCTTAAACTGACGTACATAAATTAGTACTTGATACATTATGGAGAAAACAGCACTTGGCCCGATGCCATATATGAGCATAATGCCCATACTTCTTGTGGGAGCTCTTGTCAAAGAAAAACCAAATTACATGACGGCTGCATGGGCTTCAGTCGCATGTATGGCGCCTCCAATGGTCTGTGTTGCACTTAACAGATCACGGTACACTCTAAAAGGCATTGAAGAGAACGGGACCTTCAGCCTTAACGTTCCCTCTGCAAAAGGCGTTACAGAAGCGGATTACTGCGGAATAGTTTCAGGAGTAGTGAAGGACAAATCTACAGTCTACACTTCCTTTTTTGGTAAGTTGGGAACAGCCCCTATGTCAAAAGAATGTCCAGTCAACCTTGAGTGCAGGGTCTTTCAGTCATTGGAATGCGGAAGTCATATTCTATACATAGGAGAAGTGATTGAAGTATATGCTGACCGTGAATGTGTTACGGACGGAAAACCCGATGTAAATAAGGTCAATCCGCTTGTATATTCCCAGACAACATACTGGAAAATCGGCGAAGAGGTTGCAAAAGCATTCTCGGCCGGTAAAAACTACGTGAACTGGTAGACAGTACCAAAACTTAAAGACGAAGCTGATAAAATTATATATGAGTTACATTTGGTAAAAGCAGGGTTGATAAGGCATAATTTTATTCCAATTGGGCCATTTATCCTTTTTATTTGAGATATTTAGAGATAAATGACGTTTGTAATAAAAAGTGTATCACTTGCCCTTTACAACTAGTACCATACAATGGGCCATGCGTATGATACTTTCAGCAATACTGCCTAATATCAGTCTCTCAAACCCGCTTTTACCATGCGAACCAACAACTATCAGATCGATATTGTTCTTTTCTGCAAAGTCCGTAATAACTTTGGCAGGTCTGCCAAAGAGTACAAAAGTCTCCACATTTACTCCTTCTGCAAGGTTTTTTACATTTTCAACTGCCTTTTCCCCTTCATGATTTAATTCATCATAAAGTTCACCTGTCATTATCTCGGTCTGAGATGATGTAACCGGAGCTTTATCTATCACATATATTGCATGAATTGTAGAATCACATTCACGCGCTATTTCCAGAGCTTTTTTCACAGCAATCTGATTTATATCAGATCCATCCGTTGTCAATAGAATTTTTTCAAAAAGTTTCGTCATTGCATCACCATTTTTTTGTAATCATTAAAAATATTTTTCATGCAAAATATTAATCATCAGACTCATTAACATGGTCCTGTTTTTGAATCTGATCTTTTATGTTCTTTTTGTCAAGTTCGTACACATACTTTGGGCCTCGCATTGCAGATAACAGGGCAGCTATAAGAGAAATCAAGGCTCCGATGTAGAACGATATCCGAAGGGAAGGCATAAAAGCCTGCGCAAGCGTGGTCGGAAACCATGTTGTCCCAGTCAGAGTTGTAATTGTTGCAGGGCTGATTGTTGCAACAATAGATTTTGGAACGGCCTCAAGAATAGTAACTACCGGATTATACCCAAGGAACGCAGCGAAAAGTGAACCTGTCGGGGGAATAGTGCTCATGGGGGCAACAAGTCCTGGTGCCCCGGCATTAGTAAGGGAAGTAGCAAGCACCGGTGGAAATGTATGGGAAAGGCTTACAATAAGAATGGTAAAGAACATTCCCATTGAAATTACCATTCCGCTGTTCTGCAGCATCGACCTCATCCCGGATGCGACACCCCTCTCTTCAGGAGGAACTGAGTTCATTATGGCTACAATATTTGTTGAACCAAACATTCCGTTTCCGAGTCCCATTAAAAAAAGTGAAACCGCGAAAAAAGGGTACCCAAAATCATAAGGCATCGTTGCGAGCATAACGAATGAAACTGCAATCAAAATCATACCCCCTGTCGTAAACAACCTGGAACCGTATTTATCTGAGAGCCAGCCCGCAAGTGGTCCCATGATTATAAACCCTGCCGTGAGCGGTAACATAAATATTCCTGCCCAGAATGGAGTAGAATCGTAACTGTACCCATGAAGCGGTAACCATATACCCTGGAGGAGCATGATGAGGACGAACATCACACCACCTCTTGCAATAGCGCTTAAGAACCCGGCAATGTTTCCAAAGCAGAAAATCCGGTTTTTAAAGAGGCTCATCCTGAACATAGGGTCTTTTACACGGTTTTCAATAAACGGAAACGCAATCAATAACAGTAAACCAGATATCAGTGCTGCTATTACCCAGGGATTGTCCCAACCCATAGGGTCGCCTCCGTAGGGGAGGATTGCATATGTTATTCCAATTAAAAAAATGGTCAGGCCAGAGACGAATGTAAGGTTACCCCATATATCGATTTTCTGGGCGTGTTTAGGCAAATGGCTTTCTTTTAATTTTAGAAAAGCCCATATGGTCCCAATAATTCCCACCGGTACACTTATGAGGAAGATATAACGCCAGTTGAAGAAAGCGAGAATCCCTCCGAGTATAAGACCTATAAACTGGCCTGAGAGAAATGAGATAACGTTCAGTCCCATTGCTTTTCCCCGCTCATCAGCTGGAAAAGCGTCAGTAAGAATCGCAGAGCTGTTTGCAAAAGTAAATGAAGCCCCTATTGCCTGGACAATACGAAAAATAATTATTTCAATTGCACCTGCATCGCCGGTGCCAGGTGTAAGATATAATAGGATGGAACCAATAGTAAAAATACCAAATCCGATATTGTAAAGTTTCACCCTCCCGTACATATCTGAAAGCCGGCCGCAGGTAAGGAGTAAAGTCGCAGTAACGAGACTATAGCCCATCAGCACCCAGAGCAGGTACTGAAAGGAGGTGAATGGGTCTATCCCGATTCCATTGAAAATTGCAGGAAGTGAAATTAATGTAATGCTTGCGTTTACTGATACCATGAACATTTCAATGGTAGTAATCGAGAGTACAATCCACTTGTAATCTATCCCTTTATGATTTACTGTGCCCGGGGTTCCTGATTTACTGTTAATTGTCAGCAAAGGATTAATTCTCACATTTTTTTAACTATTCGATATCCTATAGAGGTAACTATAGATCAGTTGATTAAACTTTCTTTATTACCTTCAACTATAAGACCCGGTTCAGGGTTGTGATTTGAATTATTCATAGGAATAACTGCGATTTCATTTCCGCTCTCACTGCAGTATGCGTCTACCCTGTCAAAAATACGATTCACCATGCTGCCTGGCGTCAGGATTAGGGAATCCAGACCTCGCAATGCACGAAGAATACATTTATCAATAACGCCATATGTGAATTCCAGGGCTAGATTTTCCTGGCTGGCACGTTGCTTTGCACGGGTACCCATGGCCCCTATCACAAGATTCTGTCGGGATTCTATCCAAACAGAAAGTGGAGTTTTACACTCCTTGTCGACATTACAAACAGAGATAACACCAGGTCGCGTATTGGTGTATGAACTGTTGACCATGTTTGTGATAATATGAACCATATCCAAAACGCTCCTGGGTTTACGTTCTGGCTGAATAAATCCATGTCGCCCAAGTTCCTGCGAAAGTTCAAGAAGCATCGGGACAGAAAGATGTGCCTTGCGGACATTTTTAGAATTCCCAAATGCAACTTCAGGCACGTCTTCCTGAAGAATCCTGCCATCCAACAGAAGAATTACCCGATCAGCCCAGGGATAAGCCAACTCTACATCGTGAGTTGAGATAATTATAGTTTTACCTTCCTGGTTCAGTTCGTCAAGTAGTTCCATGAGATCTTCTGACCCTGAAGGATCGAGGTCACTTGTCGGCTCATCAAATACCAGGACATCAGGGTCCATTGCAATTATCCCTGCGATTGCAACCCTTTTTTTCTCGCCCCCGGACAGTCTGTGAGGTGGTCGGCGTTCAAATCCCTCAAGACCTACATGACGGAGTGCCATTGATACTGCATTCCTGATAGCCTGCTCATCATAACCAAGATTTGCGGGTCCAAAAGCTACATCCTGGTATACAGTCGGCGCAATAATCTGCCTGTCTGAATTCTGCAGTACATAACCTACCCTTTTACGGATCTTGCGAAGGGATGATGTGTCATAACTTATTGGCTCATTGTCAAACAGCATTGTACCAGAACTTGGGCGGATAATGCCATTGAACATCTGGAGAAGTGTGGATTTACCAGCACCATTAGGGCCTACAAGCGCTATCTTCTCACCCTTGCGGATATGGAAACTGATCCCTTTAATAACTTCACGATTGCCAGGGTATTGATACCTGATATCTCGAGCTTCCAATATGATATTCATAGGAAAACCATAATTCCGGGTGTCATCACCACTAAAATCCCAAAGAGGGCTGCAAGATAAATCGTCACCGTTATAAGAGATTTTATTTTTATCGGTTCAGCGAGATCCAGTGAAGGGAAGATCCCATTGTAACAACGGCAGTCCATAGCACGAACAAGGTCTTCGCCAGCATTCCAGCTTGAAATAAAAAGCATCCCACAAAGCCTTGAGAAGGAGCGGACTGCCTCTGTTGGTCTGCTGTAGCCAAGACGCATCACCTGTGCCTGCCAGATTTCAACTGCCTGCTCATAGAAAATAAAAATAAACCTATATACAATCATCATCAGGTCAATAAGTTCTATGGGAACCCTTGTTCTCTTCATGCTGTTGAAGAGGTCAGTCATGGGAGTTGTCAATGCGATAAAGAAAAGGGAGACTGAGCAACCGAAAACCCGGCAGAGTGTCAGAGTACTAATCCTAACAGATTCGGTCGTAATAGAAAGATCGATCAATGGCACAGGTTGAAAACGCCAGATTACATTCCCTCCACCAAGCATAAAGAGGAGGACAATGGTGCTCATGATTATAAAGATGGCGGGTCCAAGCAGTATTTTTCCATACTGGGCCGGAGATAACCTTCCGGGTAAAATAAGGACAAGGCTCATTATGATGCCCGAAATCAATGGCACTACAGGGGTAGGCGATATAAGACAGAGGATAAGTGATCCAAGCGCAAGAAAAAGTTTGGTTCCTGGATGAATGTGCCTGAATGCACTCTCTTGTGCAATATAATCCAGGTTTGCGTCTATCATCAATCTCCCTGGCCTCTTGTGGATCTTTTCTTTGCAAGCCAGTACCCAAAAATTATCCCAAGGATGAACGAACCAATAGCAGCCTGTAGTACAAAGAAAGTCGTTTCAATTTCGCCATTCGAAGGTTTATACTGGGGAATGATCGGCACAAATGAGTCAATAGGATTTCCTGTCAATTCTGAAATTTTCTGTGAGCCAGCATCATCGGACCCTATGAACTTATGATTCCCGCCGGAATTTATAAAAAGCAAAACCACAACGAAGACGAGTATTGCGAGAACAGCAACTAGTTCAATTTTATAGTTAGCAATCATTATTGAATCTCCAGATGTACTATCTGGTCCTCATTGTGGGATGCACGAGAGATCTGATCTTCTGAAAAAACGTTTAATTTTATAAGAATATCAGATTTTAGTGCAACAATATACTTAAAGACCAGAGTGAGCACACAGCCTTCAATGATTGCAAGAGGTATCTGCGTCACAGCAAAAATAATAAAAAAAGCCTCGAAAGAAGAGAGTATTCCTCCTGTCTGGGCTGGATATGCAATTGCCAGTTCAAACGAGGTGATAATATACGTGACAAGGTCAGCGACTGTCGTTACGATGAATACGGTTATATATATATTAACCCTTGTGTTCCTGAGTAAGTAATATACAGCATATCCGGCAAGAGGACCGCCAATAGCCATCGAAACCATGTTTGCACCCATGGTTGAAAGACCTCCATGGGCCAGTAGAAGTGCCTGGAAGAGAAGGACTATTGCACCAATTATTGATGTGATGAATACACCAAAACACATGGTCGATAATCCAGTACCTGTAGGGTGGGAGGAACTACCGGTTACCGAGGGAAGTTTAAGAGCTGACAAAATAAAGATGAATGCCCCGCACACCCCGAGCAATGAGAGGTATTCCCGGTCTTTTCTGATAATCCTTCTTAGTTGGATTGTCCCCATGACAAGAAATGGAATTGCGGCAATCCACCAGACTATACACCATTGCCAGGGCAGGAAACCTTCCATAATATGCATTTACAATAACTCCTCGGTCAATTTCCTGAACTCTAATATTTTTTATTCGCTTTAATTCTATTTAAGTTGGTCTAAAACAAAAAAAATTGTTTTAACTGGTGATGAGATAACTTTCTGTAACTATCGAATCATGAAAACCCTGTGAAATTCTATTTTTGGGGAATACAATTCGTGAGATCCAATATTGATGCAACGCTCCGTGAAGTACCTGGGATCATTGCAACATTATTTAAACAGTATTTTATATTCCCAAACCGGTCTATGAACCTGAATTCATATACCCTGGGTGCGGATTCTGGATCATTGTGCCGCTCGAAGTGGTATTTTTTCATCCTTTCAAGGTCTTCCTCTACAACAAACTCGGTCCATTTCCTTTTTCCTTCCAGTTCATCAATGGTATATCCTGAGAGGGTTGCAAATCCTGCATTTGCAAGGGCAATCGTCGTATCTTCCTCAATAATTATTGTTGCAGTACCTGTTGTAGCAAAGATAGTCCTATACAAATTTTCAGACTTTCTTATCTCTTCTTCTGCCAGCTTTCTTTCGGTAATATCGCGTAAAACACCTTCAATCCCAAGGAAATTACCGTTAGTGTCAAAATATTTATGACTACTTGTTATAATTGTAATCTGAGAACCGTCCTCCTTTTTCATTTTTACTTCAAAATTTGAAACTGAACCAGTCCGGTCAATATCAGTGAGAAACTCCTGCCGCTCAGCCGGGTTTACGTACAGGGTTTTTGCAATATTTATTCCGTAGATCTCGTCTATTGACTCATATCCAAGAATTGACGCCCCTGAAGGGCTTGCAAGGATTAGTCTTCCTTCCGCATCAGTACGGTAAAATACCTCCTGAATATTCTCAAAAATGCTATAATAGTCCTTTTCGGCTAGTACTCGATTCGTAATGTCCAGAACAGATGCAACACTCCGTTTTGTATCTGGAATCATTGCAACATTATTTATACAGTATTTGGTGTTCCCGAATCGGTCTACAAACCTAAATTCATAAACCATTGGAGCGGATGGTGGATCACTGCGGCGCTCATAGTGATATTTTTTCATCCTCTCAAGGTCTTCATTTACAACAAATTCAGTCCATTTTCTTTTCCCCTGAAGTTCGTCAATGGTATAGCCGGATAGAGCGGCAAATCCTGCGTTTGCAAGGGTAATTGTAGTATCCTCTTCAATAATGATGCTTGCAGTGCCGGTTGTAGCAAAGATAGTCCGGTACAGGTTCTCTGAATTTTTAACGGCCTCTTCAGCCTGTTTTCTTTCGGTGATATCCTTTCCGATGGATTGGTATTCTACAACCCGGCCCATATCATCAAATATTGCATGATCATTCCACCAGTGCCAGCGGATACTGCCATCCGGCATGATAACCCTGTGTTCAATGTCGGCAATGGGATTATCCGGACTGAACGAGGCAAAATGTTTGCGAATCCGTTCCATGTCCGGTTCAGGAATGTTTGGTAGAAACCGATGCCCGATAATTTCGTCATGGCGTTTTCCAAAGTACCTGCAGTAGGCATCGTTTGCAAAAACATGTGTTCCGTCGGGTTTAAACCGGCTGATAAAATCAGTTTGGGTTTCAACAACCTCACGGTACCTGCGCTCGCTTTCCTCATGTGAGATCTCAGCCCTTCGACGTTGCACTGCCTGGCGGATCTTAAGTGCCAGTTCTGCAAACTGGGCCTTTGTTTCACCACCTTTCTGGAGATAAAAATCTACACCCAGGTTTATTGCCTCAATTACAATCTCTTCACGGCCACGGCCGGTGAAAAGAATAAAAGGAATCTGCCCATAAATAAGCCGTACTTGTTTTAAAAATTCAAGCCCGTCCATCTTTGGCATCTGGTAATCTGACACAATTGCATCGTACTTTATTGTATTTATCTTATCAATTGCAGTAACTGCTGAATCTACGAGTTCTACCTTGAAGTCACCCATCTTCTCAAGGAATCTCTTTCCGATATCGAGAAGAAATTGTTCATCATCAACGTACAAAACAGTTATCATTAGTCAGATCCTGATAAAGTACAATAAACAGACTATCTAATTCTTAAAAAATGTTCCTTATATATTTTCAAATATCATTTCCGTTTTTTTAATTTTTCCCCGGCTGCCATCCTCTCTATAGTACTACCGAGTTCCCTGCCGATAGAGATAAGAATCTCCTTTTCTTCCGGTGAGATTAAATAACGTCTCAAACTTGCGATATTCATTGCCCCTATTGCAATTTCTCTTGTAATTAACGGGATGCTTATCATTGATTGGAATCTATACTTCTTTGATCGTTCAGGTGCAATATTTGCATAATTATCAGTGATAATGGCCTCATTGTGAATAAAAAGGGTATCATATGGCTTTTGATCAATTGATACAGTCTGAATTTCACGAAGAAGTTCAGAGTGAAGATTTTTAGAATGGACTATATCTGCAGTTCGTTTGGAAAAGTCTACTATGTATATCCCACCAGCGTCAAAATCAAGTAAACGCATTGATTTGTCTAAAATACTAACAAATAGCTCTCCAAGGTTATCGGCTTTATTTGCAGTAGAGATAATATCATTAAGAATTGAAAGTCTTGTAGAATGACGTTGCACTTCCTCTTCTGCCTGTTTACGCATTGATATATCCCGGACTACACTTACAATCACAGGTTTATTAAATAAGTTTACAACATGTGAATTTATCTCCACTGCAAAGATAGTTCCATCTTTTCTCCGGTGTTCAGTCTCAAAGATAGAGTGACCAGTTGAAGATAATTCTCTAATTATTTCGTCAAGAGGCCGGTTATGATAATCAGTAACAAAATCAAGGGGTCCATGCTCCAGCATTTCATCATGGGTATATTGTAGCATCTTGCAGGCGACTTCGTTAACTTCAATAAATCTACCGGGTTTTCCGTCTTTATCTATTTCATGAATTTGAATTCCGTCGTTAATCTTGTCAAAAATGCCCCGGAATTTTTCTTCACTCACCCTTAACGCTTCCTCTGCCTGTTTTCGTTCTGTTATATCACGAACCGTACTAATCAAATAGGTTTTTCCACCAAGGATAATAGTATCGGCAGATAAGGATGCATAAAACAGTTCTCCTGATTTGCGATGTTCGATCATCTCAAATCGTTCTACTCTTCCCTGCGATTTAACTTTGTTGATTAAAGTATTCCATTCTTGTTTTGCAGGTCCAGTACCAAGTTCTGTTGCACTCTTCCCTATCATTTCTTCCCTGGAATATCCGTACATTATTGATGTCGCATCGTTTATCTCGTTCAACTGTCCGGTTTTCATGTCACTTATCATAATTGCATCAGGGCTTGCAAGGAATGCTTTTGCATATTTTTCCAGAGCTAATTTATATGAAGCAGCCTGCTTTACCTTGTGTGCAAGTTCGGTAAACATTGCATTAGGATCACCACCTTTCTGGAGATAAAAATCAGCTCCATTGTTTATGGCCTGTATTACCACTTCTTCTCTTCCTCTGCCAGTAAACAAAATGAAAGGAATCTTTCCAAAACGTATTCGTAATTCAATAAGAAACTCGATACCATCCATGCCAGGCATCATATAATCAGAAATGACAGCATCAAAATTTGTCTTTGTAAGAATTTCTAAAGCATTAGATGCGGAATTAACGGTAGTTACAGAAAAATCCCCGGACGCCTCAAGGTAAAGTTTTCCAATGTTAAGAAGGTCTGGTTCATCATCTACATAGAGAACCTGGAATTCAGGTTCCATCATATTTATTTTGAATTACTACATAAAATAATATTTTGTATAATCCCAATTTTTTCGACAACTATTAGGTTATTGCCATTCAATACTTTAACAGGGATAATGGAGAGTTTCAATAGGAAAGATCTTACCGAGCGGGACATTTGCTCAAAATTTATTACTCCAGCTTTATTACAGGCTGGCTGGGACCCTAAACTGCAGATACGTGAAGAAGTGAAAGTAACTGACGGCAGGGTGCTTGTCAGAGGAAACTCTGTCAGCCGGGCAAAACCGCGAAGGGCTGATTATATCCTCTATTATAAACCCAATATTCCCCTTGCAGTAATTGAGGCAAAAGACAATAATCATAGTGTCGGTGCCGGGATGCAGCAGGCACTCGAATATGCAAAGATGCTTGATGTTCCGTTTGCCTACAGTTCCAATGGGGATGCAGTCCTCGAACATGATATTACCGGGAACTCTGAACGAATGGAACGGGAACTGACCTTCGACGGGTTTCCATCTCCTACAGATCTCTGGAACCGGTATAGGGTCTTTAAGGGTATTGATGAGAAAAAAGAGAAGGTCATAACCCAAGACTATTATATCGACGATATCAGGAAAACTCCCAGGTATTACCAGCTTAATGCGATAAACCGGACAATCGAAGCAATAGCAGGCGGGCAGGACCGGTTACTCCTTGTGATGGCTACAGGGACAGGAAAGACATACACCGCATTCCAGATAATCTGGCGGCTCTGGAAGGGAGGGACGAAGAAGAGGATCCTGTTTCTTGCTGACCGCAATATTCTTGTCGATCAGACAAAGTCGAATGACTTTAAGCCATTTAAATCTGCAATGACCAAGATTGAAAACCGCCATGTTGACAAGAGTTACGAAATTTATCTCTCGCTGTACCAGGCGGTTACCGGAAACGAGGAGGAGAGAAATATATACAAGCAATTCTCTCCTGACTTCTTTGACCTGGTTGTTGTTGACGAGTGTCACAGGGGAAGTGCTGCGGATGATGCAGCCTGGAGGGCAATTCTTGATTATTTCGTGAACGCAACTCACATTGGGCTTACTGCAACACCCAAGGAGACGAAATACATATCAAATATTCACTATTTCGGTGAGCCGGTCTATGTCTATTCATTGAAACAGGGAATTGAAGACGGTTTTCTTGCTCCTTACCGTGTATACCGGATTGATCTTGATAAAGACCTTCAGGGATGGAGGCCAGAGAAAGGGCAGACTGATAAGTACGGCGAAGTTATAGAGGACCGTATCTATAACCAGAAGGACTTTGACCGGAGCCTGGTTCTTGAACAGCGGACTGAACGTGTCGCCCGGAAAGTAACAGATTTTCTCAAGAATACCGGCAGATTTGACAAGACTATTGTTTTTTGCGAAAATATTGATCACGCTGAACGGATGCGGCAGTATCTTGTAAACGAAAATTCAGACCTTGTAAAAGAGAACAGCCGCTATATTGTCCGTATTACCGGAGACAGCCCAGAAGGGAAGGCAGAACTCGATAATTTTATTATGCCTGATTCCAGGTATCCCGTGATTGCAACGACCTCGAAACTTATGGGGACCGGTGTCGATGCCCAGACATGCAAGTTAATCGTTATTGATAAGCGAATAGAGTCGATGTCAGAGTTCAAGCAGATTATCGGAAGGGGGACCCGGATAAATGAGGACTATAATAAGTATTTCTTCACAATCATGGACTTTCGAAAAGTGAGTGAACTCTTTTCAGACCCGGCTTTTGACGGTGAACCACTTGATGGAGGTGAATATGATCCAACTCCTCACCATAAAGGGAAACATGAAAGGGAGCACGATGGCAGCATACGATATGTTGTACAGGATGTACCGGTAACAATTGTTGCTGAACGGGTCCAATACTATGGTGCCGACGGGAAACTGATAACAGAATCGCTTGAAGATTACACGAAAAAGAACGTGACCAAACAGTATGCAACACTTAACGCGTTCCTCAACTCATGGACAAAAGCTGAACAAAAAACTGTTATCCTTGAAGAACTTGAGGAGCAGGGAGTTTTATTTGATGCACTCGAGGAGCAGGTTGGAAAGGAATATGATCCGTTTGACCTTATTTGCAAGGTGGTCTTTGGCGAACCACCCATGTCTCGGAAAGAACGGGCTGCAAAAGTCAGGAGAGCAAATTATTTTACTAAATACGGTGAGCAGGTAAGAAATGTTCTTGATGCACTCCTGACCAAATACTCAGATGGCGGGATAGCTGATATCGAGAGCATGGAGGTATTGCGTGTTGCTCCCCTGAACGCGTTCGGTACTCCTGTTGAAATTGTAAATACGATTTTTGGCGGTAGTGAGAACTATCTTTCAGCAATAAGGCGGTTGGAGCAGTGTATCTATACAGCTGAATGTTAAGGTAAAGAGATATATAAGCGGTTTCTATGGCAATCGGTACGAGTATCAAGACAATCCAGGACATAATGCGCAAGGACGCCGGAGTTGACGGCGACGCCCAGCGGATAAGCCAGCTTAGCTGGATGTTATTTCTGAAGATCTTTGATGATAAGGAGAAGGAGTATGAACTCCTCGTAAAGGGGTACCGTTCACCCATGCCGGATAGGCTTCGATGGCGGAACTGGGCCGCTGACCCTGAGGGAATAACGGGCGACACACTCCTGAAGTTTATTGACACCGACCTTTTTACAACATTAAAGGAACTGCCTTCCGAAGCAGCGTCAAATGGTTCAGGGGTCCTGTTACGCCGGGTCTTTGAGGACTCGTACAATTACATGAAGAACGGGACCCTGATTAGGCAGGTCGCAAACAAGATCAATGAGATTGACTTCAACCGTACCGAGGACCGGCACCTGTTTGGAGAGATTTATGAGAAGATTTTAAAAGACCTCCAGAGTGCCGGGAATGCCGGAGAGTACTATACCCCCCGTGCCGTGACACAGTTCATGGTTGACCAGGTGGACCCCAAACTGGGTGAGACCATTCTTGACCCGGCCTGCGGTACCGGAGGTTTCCTGACCTGTGCGATTGACAATATCCGAAAGACCGTGAAGAACCCAAAGGAAGAGGAACTTTTCCAGAGTTCCATTCATGGTGTCGAAAAGAAACCGATGCCCCACCTGCTCTGTGTCACAAACATGATGCTTCACGGAATTGATGTCCCAAACCAGATACGGCATGATAACACGCTCGCCCGTCCGTTGAAGGACTATACTGAAAGAGACCGTGTGGATGTAATCGTGACGAACCCGCCGTTTGGGGGTATGGAAGAGGACGGAATAGAGGGGAACTTTCCTTCCATGTACCAGACCCGTGAGACTGCAGACCTCTTTTTAGTCCTTATTATGCACATCCTTAAAGAGGGCGGTCGGGCTGCTATTGTCCTCCCGGACGGAACCCTCTTTGGTGAGGGCGTAAAGAGCCGCATCAAGGAGAAACTCCTCTCTGAATGCAATCTCCATACTATTGTCAGGCTCCCGAACGGAGTTTTTGCACCCTACACCGGAATAAAAACAAACTTGCTTTTCTTTGAGAAGGGAAAACCCACAAAGGAGATCTGGTACTATGAGCATACATATCCAGAAGGTTACAAGTCTTATTCAAAAACAAAACCTATCCGGATAGAGGAGTTTGTAGTTGAGAAAACGTGGTGGAACAACCGGACAGAAAACGAACATGCCTGGAAGGTTCCTGTCGGACAAGTTATTGAAAACGGTTTCAACCTTGACATCAAGAACCCGAATGTCGTTTTGGATGACCATGGCGATCCTGAGGAACTGCTCCGTGAGTACGAGCTGGTCCGGGCAGAAGCGGCAAAAACTCGCGATGATTTGAAACGGGAACTGATGGAATCGTTCGGACGAAGGGAATAGCAGGAATATCGGATGAGTTCTTTTGATAAGTATCAGATATTTTAAGAGAATTAGACAATGACCGGTACAATCTCCACGGACACGGCCCAAAGCCTCCTCTTTAAACACTTCGCCACGCTTTCCAGTGCACCGGATGGTATAGCCCGGCTACGGGAATTAATTTTACAACTGGCGGTGCAGGGGAAACTAGGGACGCAGGATCCGGGAGATGAGCCGGCGAGTGTGCTTTTCGAGAGGATAAGAAAAGAGAAAGAGAGGTTAGTGAAAGAAGGGCAAATTCCAAAACAGAACCCATCAGATCCCATTGAATCTAATTTTTTTATCCCAATATTACAAAATAATTGGATTCTAGCTAGACTTGGTGATATTTCAAATAGAATTCATTATGGATATACCGCATCATCAGATGAAACTAATAAAAAAGTTAGATTAATCCGAATTACTGATATTCAGAACAACCAAGTTGTTTGGGAAAATGTCCCGGGTTGTGAGATCCACGATTCAGTGTATTCATCATATGCAATTAAACCAGGGGATTTATTGGTTGCACGAACAGGTGGTACGATTGGAAAATCGTATTTAGTCAGAGATGTTCCAGTACCAGCTGTTTTTGCTTCATATCTAATCAGGATTGTTCCAAACAAAAACCTAGACTCAAATTATATAAAATTATTTGCTGATTCTCCAATTTATTGGAATCAATTATATTCAAAATGCATGGGAACTGGTCAACCAAATGTCAATGGGACATCATTACGTTCTCTAATAATCTCCCTCCCCCCACTTGCTGAACAGCACCGCATCGTTGCGAAAGTCGACCGTCTCATGGCACTCTGCGATCAGCTTGAAGCCCTTCAGCGGCAGGAAAAAAAGGGCTCTGTGAAACTCGCCACTGCGAGCCTTACGTCATTGCAGAACGCCGGGAGCCAGGTGGAGTTCGAGCGGTATTGGACGCAGGTGTGCGAGGCGTTTGAGCTGATTCTCGACTGCCAGGAAAATGTGGGGATGCTCCGGCAGACGATTTTGCAACTGGCGGTGCAGGGGAAACTTGGGACACAGGATCCGGGAGATGAGCCAGCGAGTGTGCTTGTGGAGAGGATTAGGAAAGAGAAAGAGCGGTTAGTGGAAGAGGGGAGGATTAAACAAAAAAAGACTCAAAATCTGGTAAAATCAAGTGATAATTTTTTTATCTTACCTAGTGGTTGGATATTTATTAACTTACATGAACTTGGAGTTTTTACCGGGGGAATGACTCCCTCAACTATGAATCTTGAGTATTGGAATGGTACTACACCTTGGGTTTCATCTAAGGATGTTAAAACTAAATATATTTTTGATTCAGAACTGAAAATATCTAAAAAAGCTCTTGATAATAATCGGTTGAGCATTATTCCAAAAGAATCAATTGTTATTGTAGCCCGAAGTGGAATTCTTAAAAGAACACTTCCGGTTTCAATTACGAAAATCGAATGCACGGTTAATCAGGATATAAAAGTAATAATCCCATACTTACCCATGATAACAGAATATCTCCACTTACTACTCAAAGGTTATGAAAAATTTATTTTAAAAGAATTAGTTAAGGGTGGAATGACGGTTCAAAGTTTAAAATATGAGGAGTTCGAATATCAACTATTTCCCCTCCCACCACTCGCCGAACAGCACCGTATCGTTGCGAAAGTCGACCGTCTCATGGGACTCTGTGATCAACTGGAGGCCCGACTGAAGGAGCGGAGTGCGTTACAGGAACGGTTCGTGAAAAGTGTGGTGAACGGTTTTGTAGGAAAGGCAGATCAAACGGAATTACCCTTGTAAAAATGGACGAATCTATTTTTTTGGAGGATAGGTCTCCATCTGGCCCGCCTTATATGTGTTTTCAAGAATTGTATTAAGTGCATCAGCCATTTTTTTTGCCTGGATATGTGTCAGGTAGATTCTTGTTGCATCTGCAGTCATTTTACCCTCCTTTTTTGTACCTGGTAATGCCAGGAAATCAATAAAAACGTCCTGACCCATCACCTGGATAAACGTGCTGTTGGCATATTGAGTATTCTGGATATTAATCTCAAAATTTTCTGGATCAAACCGGTAACACTTGCCAATATCAAGACTTACTGTACTATCTTTCTCCGGATTTTCGTTATTGGATGGAGAATTACTTTTTTCAATTCTTTGTTTCATACCTGCACACCGACCATTTCAAATTTTACAAACTTTTGAGTTTCATTAAGATGATATTCAATAGTCTGTTTGGGGATGTTAACTGCCTCAATACCCTTCCCTTCTTGTTTAGTAATCATAAATGTACCTGGAATTAGCTCACGGTTACTGAATGGAGGTAGAATAACTTCATATAAATTTTTAAGCAGTTTCTCACCGAGTCGTGTTGTCGTGTAGTAACTTTTGTTGGCAGAACCGATATCGCCAGGCACTTTCACCTTCTTTGCTACGAGACCGCTTGCGACCAATGATTTTAGCACATCATTCATTGTTTTCGGGTTTGCATTAAACTGCTTTTTCAGCTCGTTAAAATATTTATCTCCGTCAAATGTCAAAGAGATATATACCGCCCATTTTTGCGGATTATTTAATTCCATAACCGCCTCGCGGATTTCAACAGGAACTTTTTCTAGGTAGTGCTGCAAAACATGTTCGTCCATTTTGTTACCACTAATTAACTAGTTACTCATTAGTAACTTATATTCTTTTTGATAACACTTTCACATCGCATGGCTAACGATAACTAATCTCCCAGAATCAAATATTATTCTCATGCCATTTTCAGAAGAAACGGTTGAATTTTTTTCAAGAAGAAAAACTGATCCAAGAAAGTGATATCTATATCCTAAATAGAGAAAAAATGATCACTACAATGTTCTTACCTTACCCTTGAACACAATATCAAGACCTACATTAGAGAGAAGTTTCAACGTCTTTTTTTGCATATTGATAAAGTAAGCATCCATTGAATCACCTACATTA
>CAIYHQ010000063.1 GCA_903926075.1 uncultured Methanomicrobiales archaeon | reverse complement strand
GACCTAAGTTTATCGATTTGTATCCCATCAACAATTGCGCGGACAACCAATCTTTGCTAAATTGACCTGATTTTCTTAACCTTGCCCAATTGTCTAACGAAATCTTTATTAACTTGTAAGTTATAATTATAACTTACATGCATATTAAACGAATTACAAAGAAGAGTGGGGTATATCTGGCTCAATATGAATCGTATAGAGAAAATGGGAAGGTAAAAACCAGGTTCATTAAGTACTTGGGGAAGGAGGGTGAGGAAAAGAATGTACCCCTTCCCAAAAAGTCAGCCCATGTTGAAACACCTCTTTACCCGGAAAGTTCTAAGCGAGCAGGTGATGTCAAACTTATGTGGACTATCGCAGAGAAAGAACTTAAAATGTCTAAAATTATTGACACTATTTGTTGTGGAGATGGAAATATCGAAGGGAAAACTCCTGGGAAAATAATAACCGCCTGGGCTATCAACAAAGCATTGAACCCGGAAAGTGCTACAAATGTGAGTGAGTGGGTTAAAACCACTATTCTTCCCGAGTTAATTGGCCTTCCAGAAGATTATTTCACAGATGGGGCTTTCTATTCTTCCCTTGACCGTATCTGCTTTAAGGATAATACTGCTGATGGTTTTACTGATTTTAGTCATCTTATTTGTGATGAAATGTTCAAATTATGGCGAGTAAATCACCCATTACCCATTGGTACTGAAGAAACTCTGGCTTATGACTTAACACCAGTTTTAATTTTTGGAAATGGAGATGAATTGGGTGAAAAGGGGTACAATTCAAAGAAAGAGAATCAAAAACAGATCAATTTGTGTATATTAGTTACAAAACTAGATAGAATTCCTGTCTCCTACTTTTTATTACCAGGTAATTTCAACTCTATGTCATCGGTGAAAGATCTTCTTATTCAGCTGATAGATATGGCAATTACCCCAGGTACACTAATTTGGGATAGGGGAAATACTTCTGAAGAATCGATCAAAGATATTGAAAATTTAGGATGGAAACTTATTTGCGGCGTCCAGAAGGTTTCTGATGATGCTCTTACTCTTTTAAAAGAGACGGAAGTTCAAGTAAATGTTGTAAATAGGGTGAAATCAACTGGAAACAGTGCTTTATATGCTTCTAGAGCAGAAGGAGAATTGTTTGGGAGAATAGATGCAGGAATTGTTTACATAAATATGGAAAAAAGAATGAATATGATAGATTCCAGAAATGAATTATTAACCACAATTGGTGAAGATTTGAATCAGTTAAAAGAGGACTTGACAAAATTACAAAATAAAGAGATGGAAGATAAAGTCGCAGAAATAATCGGTGAGTATTCTGATTTTTTCATCATTCATATAGCACGGACTGGGGCTGAATATTCGTTGGATTGGAATTACAATGAAGAGGCAATCAACAATGCAGTCGCGTTTGATGGAAAATATCTACTTTATTCGACAAATACTTCGGTCAAAGTATCTGACATCGTAAAAGAATATGTTGGTAAGGATTTTATCGAAAAGTCATTTAAAACACTGAAATCAAATTTGAAATTAGCACCGGTTAGGCATTGGAAAAATCATCGAATCAGAGCAATATTTTTCATCAATATGATGGCTCTTTGGTTAAGAAAGATCTACGATAGCCATTTGAATTTGATAAATGAGAAAAACCGAAAGTATAGTTTTGATGAATTTTTGAGGAGATTAAAGAGAGTAGAATATGTTGAGGTGAGATCATCAAATGATGAAAAAGCATTCTGGTACCTTAATCTTACCCAAATAATGGTCGAACAGTTGAAACTTATGGGGTTCAAAGATTTATTTCAGGAAAAAAGACTGAACCATATGTAAGTTATAAATCCGTAAACTTAGGTGCTGATTCCTGTTTATCAGGCGGGTATCCATGTGTCCTTAAAATCCGTTTAATCGCAACCCGCATCTTAGCCCTGACAGATTCCCGCGAAGACCAGTCAATCGTAACATTATCCTTGATAGTTTTCACCAGGTCCTGGGCAATCTTCTTCAATATTTCATCACCGAGAATAGTTACTGCACTGTCATTGACACGAAGAGCATCATAAAATGCCAGCTCGGCATCATTGAGCCCTAATTTTTCTCCTCGTTGTTGAGCTTCATGAATTTCCCGGGCTATCTTTGATAATTCTTTCAAAATTTCCTGGGTAGTAACTTTTCTGCTGTTGTATTTGTTTATTGTATTTTCGAGCATCTCTGAAAATTTTCGTGCTTCAGTAGCATTTTTACGATAACGTGCCCGAATCTCATCATTAAGCAGACGATTTAATGCAGCAATGGCTACATTCTGGTTCTTGTATTTCAGGAGGTCGTTAAGGAATTCTTCAGAAAATACAGAGACATTGGGATCATCTTTTCCCATATCCTTTAAAATATCAACAATGCCCCCAGGGACGATGGACCTGGAGACAATCTGCCGGACTGCAAGATTGAGTTCATAATCAGATTTCAACCCTCCTCCTATAGTTTTCACTATCTGGGTCCTGACCGCCTGGAAAAATGCAACATCTTCACGTATCTCTATTGCTTTCTCATGAGGGAGAGATAATGCAAACGCCTGTGATAATTCAAGAACGAATTGTATGAAGTCTGATTTTCTGTCAGGTTCATCAATGACAAAATTAAACCCAGCCTGGAGTATTGAAAGCCGGGTTGAAGCGGATGCATTTCGCCAGCCTGACCAGTCAAATCCATGGAACAACTGGCAGCACACCTCATATTTTTCAAGCATCTTCCTTACTGCCTTTTCCTGCTCAAAAACCGGGTCTCCTTGACCTTTGCTCTCGGTGTATGTAACCAGGGCTTTCTTCAGTTCATCCGCAAGACCGATATAATCGACAATAAGCCCTCCTGGTTTGTCTTTCCAGACCCGGTTTACCCGGGCGATTGCCTGCATGAGCGTGTGACCCTTCATCGGTTTGTCGATGTACATAGTGTGGAGACAGGGAACATCAAACCCAGTCAGCCACATATCCCGGACAATAACGATTCTCAATGGATCTCCAGGGTCCTTAAACCGTTTTGCGAGATGTTCCCGTCCTGTTTTCGGTCTGATATGTTGCTGAAATTCTTTCACGTCCCCTGCTGAACCTGTCATTACCACCTTTAAAAAACCTTCATTATCAGAGGGTGAGTGCCAGGCCGGTCGCCTGTCGATAAGTGCCTGATAGAGTTCAACACAGATTCGTCTGCTCATGCAGACTATCATTGCCTTTCCTTCTATTGCTTCAGATCGCTTTTCAAAATGATCGATGAGATCGTCAGCTATCTCATTTACCCTCTTTTCGTCTCCAACAATTGCTTCAAGTGCTGCCCATTTGGTCCTGAGTTTCTCTTTTCGTAAGAATTCTTCACCTTCTGTTACTGTTTCAAATTCGCTGTCAATGAATGGCCTAATCTGCTCATTCATTTTGATATCAACAATGCGGCTTTCGTAATAGATAGGGACCGTCGCATTGTCCTTTATAGCCTGCTGGATATCATAAACACTAATGTATTCGCCAAAGACATTCCTTGTCACTTTATCCTGAAGTTCAATTGGTGTCCCGGTAAAACCGATAAAGGAAGCGTTGGGGAGGGCATCTCGGATATACTTTGCAAATCCATAACTGATCTCTCCTTCTTTGCTCACTTTTCCATGCATTCCATATTGGCTCCGGTGGGCTTCGTCAGCTATGACAATGATATTATTGCGGTCAGAGAGAAGTGGATATGAGGTTTTATCTTCATCTTCAGGGAAAAATTTCTGAATAGTTGTAAATATCACCCCACCTGAAGCGACACTTAGTAGACCCTTGAGACCTTCCCGGTCTTCAGCCTGAACCGGTGTCTGTCGCAAGAGTTTTTTACATCTGGAGAAAGTCCCGAAGAGCTGATCGTCGAGGTCGTTTCTGTCGGTGATTACAAGAATAGTTGGGTTTCTTAACGAGGGATGAAGTATTATTTTTCCGGAATAGAATACCATTGTGAGACTCTTTCCTGATCCCTGGGTATGCCATACTACTCCACATCTTCTATCCCCTGAGTCGCTTATTGCCTTTACTGTTGATTCAACCGCGGTTTTTACTGCATGGTACTGGTGATATCCTGCTAGTTTTTTGATAACAGTTCCTTTTTCGTCTTCTTCAAAGACAATAAACGATGTGATAATATCAAGTACACGATTTTTTGCGCAGACTCCCCTTATAAGGACTTCAATTTCCGGGATGTGAACCGGGGCCTCATTATCCCCGTCTATTGTTCTCCACCTGGTGAACCGTTCAATTGAACCAGAGATAGTCCCTATTCGTGTCATAATCCCATCCGATATGACCATCATTGCATTGTATGCGAAGAATAAGGGGATCTCATTGAGGTATGTCTGGAGCTGGTTATGAGCTATGGTTAATGTGGCTTTTTCATCTGTCGGGTTTTTTAGTTCAAATATGAGGACTGGAATTCCGTTGATAAAGAGGACAATATCCGGCCTTCTGATACTCTTTCCTTGCTGGATGGTGAACTGGTTGATTATGAGAAATTCGTTGTTCTCGGGGGTGGTTGGTTCAAAGAGCCTGACCCGGTCACCGGCAATTGAACCATCTGGTCTTCGATATTCAACAGTGATTCCATCAGTGAACATCTCATGGATACTCTGGTTATTCTGAATAAGGGAGAGAGAGGATGGATTTTTAATGATGCGAATGGCTGCTTCCTGAGCATCTCCCGGGATGTTAGGGTTCAACCTATGGATTGCCTGTTCTAACCTGCCCGATAGAATGAATTCCTGGTATGATGATCTTTCAGCATTCCGCTCACCAGGGGCCACTTCTGATCCATAAAGGACCCCATATCCAAGATCACGGAAGATGTTCAATGCTTCTTCTTCAACGTCTGATTCTACAAGACCAAATGACATATTTCACCTTTTTTAGGAAACTTGATTTATTTCGTTTATTTTACCTGATATTTTTCAAGCAGCATTCTTCCTGGATCAGTTGTTTTATATTTCTGATTCTTACTCTTTGGTTTATCAGGGAGGGTCATCTCAATGAGGTCATCCTGAATAAGAGGAATTAACAGATTTTTTCGGAACTTTGAACGGTCGGACCGTCCAATCAGGGAAAGCAGATCCACGAGGGAACTCTCGTTCAGGCACCTATTAAGAATTTTTAATTGTTCCTGGTTTGGGATGATCTTAGTGCCATCTTGGTGCCAACTTGGTGCCATCTTAGTGCCGTCTTGGTGCCAACTTGGTGCCATCTTAGTGCCGTCTTGGTGCTGTTCTCCATCCTCTGAAACTATCATTGGCAGAAAGATAACAGAGAAGAAACCATCAATTTGGAATTGTGGCTCTGGATATCCTAGTTCGAGTGCTTCCTGCCTCATACGCGGGATGCCGGTTCCTGCCTTTTCAATAAAACCAATTCGGTGGAAGAGATCCGCAATGATGGGATTTCGCCTGACACTTTTATGACCTAGATCTGACTGATGCATACCAGGAGGAAGTCCACCAGGATTGCTGATGCAGATCCGGTCTGAATAAATTTCAATAAATACGTTGGCCCCCTCGTTAAACCAGTCCCGATGCATAACTGCGTTGGTGATTGCTTCACGAATAGCGGCCATAGGATATTCGGGGATTTCATCACGGCGAAGTTGCTCTATACGGTACGCCATTCGGGTGTTGCGTTCGATAAACCGTAGGCTTTCCTCTATGTCTGATACCGCCCCATTTGTGAAATCCTTTCTATCAAGAATATGTACGTTTGTTGTTCCTTTGAATAGTATACAGGTGATATACGCCTGGTTGAAGAACCGGCGGGGTTCATTTGCAAAAAAGAGAACCCCTGCATCTCGAAAGAGAAGTCTGCCACCAGAGCGCTCAGCTGCATCTATGTTCACAAGAATGTCATCAGTTTTACTTTTCGGTGAAATATCACTGATTTTTAGCCATCTATTATATTTTTCCTTGTCAAAGTCATCAGGATAATTGAACTTTGGACAAATTGTGAGGTCAAATCGAATAGCCCCTTCTTTTTGAAAGAATATGCGGATTTCATTTCTTGTTAACTTCTGGGTGACTGCACCTTGTCGCCAGAAGAACCCGTCACTGCATTGAACTGGTTTCTTATCGCTTTCCCGAACATTAACAACGATTATTTTGTCAAAACGCTTGATGAGTATCTTTACAGGGGGATCACAGTGTCGGGCGATATCCTGTATCCGTGCCCGAAGGCTGTTTGTATCCTCAATTCCTTTTACTGAACCGTCATCCTTGACTCCTAGAAGTATTCTTCCTCCTGCAGTGTTGGCAAATGCAACAAATTCACGTGCTATTGAGGAAGAAAGACTCTCTTTATATTCGAGCATTGAGCCTTCTCCCTCCCGGAGCAGGATATCAAGGTCAGCTTGTTTCATGATTTTATCCTATGAATGTTCTTGAGACGGTCCTACGGAAGGGTGACACTGTTTATTAGATATTGGATTCTTTCACCCACAAGGATATTAAAGTGATTCAAGCCCTCTTCGAATTATTCCCGCCATAAGAATACGGCGTTGTTCCAGAAATTCAATATACCCCATTTGTTCCCATCCCAAGGGAAGTGCATGAAGATCAAGCATGTTACGCCAGTCATTTTCTGAAAATCGTCCTTTGATTGTAGGAACATAATATTCAGGCGGGTTATCTTTAATCCTTATGTTATCTGGCCATTCAAGAAACGTCAGGTTTGCAATCTGATTAATTAGTGTATCATCTTTTACTCCCTGTTTCTCAAGCCATGCTCTAGGAAATAGGTGATGATAATCCATGAATTTCTTCTTTGTCTGAATGGATGGGTCAAGGAGATCGAAGATAAATTTGTGTGAGAAGAGGGCTGATGATTTTAACTTTATTTGTGCTGCTATGAACGCTGATAATAAGGGACTACGTCGTGATGACGTTTCCAGTTTACTGGGGAGAGTAATTGTCCAGAAATCTGATGTAAGATTGCTGCTTATTATTCGCTCTAATACATTCGAAAATTCTTCTCCTGACTGAAGTTCTTTTATTAAATTGAGATCCCCTTCCATTATGGATTCCGGTGAACTCGTATATCGGCCAGTCAGAGTTATTGCATAGAACCAACGGGCAATAAGACGATCTAATGTATGAGAAGGTAGTTTGAACTGTTCTCTTCCGAGGATATAAAATGTGTACGCATAGAGAAGAGCATTATTTGAGGAGATCTGTTTTTCACCCCTGAATCCACCGCCTGTTAAACATGTGAAGAACTGGTGCCAGTTTACAAGATCGAGTGTCTGTTTCTGACTTTTTCGAAGCTTATCGAACTGAATGTTTCTCGATTCTTCAGAAAATTTCCCGGTTTCGGAATCTTTACCGCGAAGTACAGGATATACGGCTTCGAGTCTACCTCTATAAAAGCCAAGTGCAATCGCAACCCTGAGTAATTGATCTGGTGCAGGACGAATAAAGTAGTTGAATGGAGATGGGCCGGTTCCGAGTTTTCCAGGATTCTTTGATTTGAATGAGAATTCTTCAAGTTGTTTTCTCAGGTCTTCTCCAAAAACTGATAGCAGGGTGAGGATAAAGTCAGCCTGTTCAAGTTTGGCCCCTTTACTATTTATCCGAACAAAGATATCTGCCACCTGTTCTTCATCAACCGTTGGAGCAATTTCAAGGGCAGTAAAGGGATATTTCATCAGATCGAAGAGTCGGTCCAGGTTATGACTGATATGCTCTTCTTCTTCACCGGAAATTTCCCTTTTGGTCTGTAAATTTTCGATAAACTCGTTTACTATTTTTCGACTGGAGCGATTTCCAGTCCATATTTCGGAGATATCAGGAACCCATTCTGGATCTTTTCTATGGGCTGCTGATGTAACTTCAAATCTCTCATCTGATGGGTTAAAGGCTATTTCAATTCGCCATTCCCGATACTCATCATCAACAACGGGTTTTCCCCTAAAGACAGAGTAGAGTGATGTGAGTCTTTGTTGTCCATCAATGAGGAGGAGAGAAGGAACTTTGTGGGCTTTTCCATCAATTCCAATTTGTCGGTTTCCATTCGCTTCTGCATTAGCCCAGAAGAGTAGATAACCCACAGGAAATCCCCGGTACATTGAGTCAAAGAGATCACGGACATTAGTGGCCGGCCATACAAAAGGCCGCTGAATATGAGGAAGGCCTATATCTCCTATGTCAATGTACGTAAGCAGGCTGGATAGGTCCATATCTACTCGTTTGAAAACAGTCGTATTTTCAATCATGATAATGACTCACAAAATTGTTCAGGTTTGTCGATTTGTAATTCACCAGAGAGGAGTTTGGGAAGGAGGGTGTCACGAAGAGAAGATAAAGTTCGAGATTGATTTAAATTATTCTGGATATTATGATCAAAAACGGTTAATAAGTTGTTAAATTTTTTCAGAATATTCGCATCAGGTTTAATTATTCGACTCATATAAACTTGATTCCTATTTAATCCAGGGACAGCGGAATCAGCCCCCAGTGTTGCTAAATTTTGCGATTCTAAACTAAATCGTAAGTAATGTAAATAGTTAAAATTATTCTTTGGTATTACATAGAACGTTGTATCAATAGCAAAAAAATCAGTTGAAGACCATTTAATGACACCCGGATTACCTTTTCTTCCAATAATGATACCTGGACCTTTGCTAATAATTTCATTATGCCATCCAATAAGTCCATTTGAACCAAAGACCGGAATTGATCCTTTCACTCTATTTTCTTCTTTTAATGCTTTCCCATAGGCAAGTTCGATTATATTTCCAATTTTTTCAATTTCCCATCCCTTAGGTATCTCCTGCCCATCCACCACCTCAAACTCGCTTGGGAACAGGGCCGCCGTCTCTGTATCCATCCCTTCCGGCTGCCGTCCTTCTGCTTTCGCCCGGACCGGGTCGAAGTCAATGAACCAGCTCTTGAATATGGCCCGGGCGATGGCCTCGAGGGTCTCGTTCATTCGGCGGTTGAGTTCGATCTTGTCGTCAAGGGTACCGAGGATGTGGGCGATGGCTATTTGAGTAATTATTGAAGGGATGAGAATTTCAATACTTTTTAATGATGCTAATGGCGTCGCTATTCCTGGAGTTCCCACAGTTGAAGCATTTTTTAAAAGTTCAAATTTGCCTGTGGGAGAACGAAAAAAGTAAAAGAGAAAATGTGGATCTACAATTTCTTTATTACATGATAATTTCATTAAACTACTGGATAGAATATACTTATCTGCCCTATCTTTTGGAACAATTCCAACCAAACCTATTGCACCACGATGCGGGAATACTAAATCATCAGGAAAAACAATACAGGATTTCAGTTTATTCGCTGTTTCTTCACTTATATATACAAAGTCTCCTGATAACAATTTAGATGATGATATGTTATTTCCCCGAATAACTGGTATTCCCGATGGTTTGTATAATTCAGCTTTCATTCTGGAACCAAATGGTCCAATTGTTATTGCATTATCCGCTTTAGATTTTATTTCATCAATTTTATAGAAATTCCAGTCTACATCTGACATATTCACTTCTCGATTTGAAATCCAACTAAACTTAAATTTTGACCCTTTAATTTTTGCAAATTAAATCTGTCGATATCATAGACATATCCAGAAAACATGTCGAAAAAAATTAAAAATTTCGACATATTATCACCCCTCAGATAATATCCTGAATAAAGCAGAATTGATGTAAATTCGCTCCCGCCCAATTTTTTTTGAATTTAAAATGCCAATTCTCTCTAATTCATTTAGATAATGTGCTGCTGTTTGTCTCTTTGCAAGTTTTGCATCAACGATAAATTGAATTTTGGAATATGGCTGAACAAATACGAGTTCGATAAGTTCTTTTGAATATATAGGTGAATGCAATTCATTTCTGCACATATTAGTGGTTTTCAGAAGAAGGTCTCTTATTTGAAGAATTTTCTCATAGGTTTGTATTGATGTAACTTCAATTGCATCAAGCATAAAAAGAATCCAATCTTCCCATGTTCCATTTTCAGTAACTGATCGCAATAAACGGTAATAATCATTTTTATGTCTAATGATGTAATGGCTTAGATATAATACTGGAATTTCCAATAACTCCTTATTCACCAAATAAAGAATGTTAAGAATCCTTCCCGTTCTGCCGTTCCCATCTTCAAAAGGATGGATAGCTTCCAATTGATAATGGATAAGGGCGAGACAAATTAATGGATCAATCATTTGTTCTTCAGCGATAAAATTTTCAAATTGTGATAATTTCTCCTGTAATACCTCACCCTCTGGTGCAAGGTAAACAATTTCACCTGTTGTCTTATTTTGTATTATTCCAGGTCCAAACATTCTTATCTGTACTTCAGTTTGGATGATATCATTACAGATCGAATGGAGAAATGGAACTGTAATTCGATGACCTTCTTTGAGAAGTTTGTAGCCATGATACAGAGCTTTTCGATAATGGAGGACTTCTTTTGTATGTGGGTCTGCCTGTTTTTCCGAAAGTAAATCCGCACGGTAAAGAGCATCACCTGTAGTAACAATATTTTCGATTTCGGAACTTGCTTTTGCTTCCTGAAGTGGAATTGCATTAATAAGGATCGTCTGGTTGGGTATAAGATTCCCCGCTATTTTTAATTGTGCCAATGCACGATGTGCAGATATACATTTCCTTAGTATTGCTTTTGATTCACAATCAATTGGAGGTGGAAGAGGTGGAAGATCATTATAGGGTTTGGATGGATTAAACGTCATATCTTAATCCTTCCGTATTTTTTCGGTTCTCCCCCTCTAACCGCTCACTTTCCTCCTTCTGTACAGTGAGTCGGAATTTTAATCGGGTTATTTTCCGGAAAAGTTTATTCATCATCCAGTTCATCGGCAGCCCCAACATATCTACGAGGTGTAAGTAATTATCCCTGTTTTTATATCTAATCAATCATAGCACTCTTAAAAAAACCAGAAATATCTTTATATTCTTCGACCCTGGCATCTTTGAGAAATTGCGAGGCTATCATATCAAGAACAAAATAACCATAAAATTCTATTTGCAGCGGATAATCGAGATACATAATAGAATTGATACGCGTCCAGCTTAACTTTCTACTCAGTGAGGAGACAATCACCTTTCCATATAATGCCCACTCACCGTCAAAAATATCCTATCCGATTCTACGGTCCATGCTTCATTAGGGAAACACCAGCATAATTGTCCAGACAGTGTCTGAACTATCTTCTCACCGTAATCACCCCGGTTGGTCTGAAGAATATCCCGGCGAATCCGGGTCCCGATAGTCCAATATAGAGAAACTGTCTCCCGATTCACTCCTATAGCAACCCGTTGCCTGGTTGCATCTATCATCTCCCGGCCAGATTCTTTTGGATCTCCCCCTCAACAAACTCCCTGATCTCTTCAGTCCCTGGAAGACAAACAAGGTATTTTGACACGAATACCTGGTTATCCATCCCTGCACAAGCATACTCAACAAGAGCTTGGTTCTTTTCTGTACATAATAGGAGTCCGACGGGAGGGTTATCTCCATCAGTCATTTTATGGGCCTTGTACCAATTCAGATAAGTATTAAGCTGCCCCAGACACTCATGCGAAAACCCTCCGACCTTAAGCTCGATAAGCACATGACACTTAAGGACCCTGTGATAAAAAACCAGGTCAACAAAATAGTATTCTTCACCAATCAGAATCCTTTTCTGACGTGCCTCAAAGCAGAAACCATATCCGAGCTCAAGAAGGAATGCCTCTATCTTCTTAAGCAAAGCCTTCTCAAGATCAGACTCATACATCACATCCTCGCTTTTGAGACCCAAAAACTCGAAAACATATGGATCACGAATTATCAGATTGGTGGACTGCGGCTCGGTATGGGACTGGGTATGAAAAGACAAAGCCTGCTTATCCCGGGATAAAGCCGACCTTTCAAAGTACAGACTTCCTATCTGCCGTTTCAATTCCCGGACAGACCAGTTCCCTCTTACACTCTCTAGCTCATAAAAATTTCTTTTTATAGAGTCTTCTATCGAGATGAACAGGGTAAAATGACTGAATGAAACCGAGCGGATCAGAACCTCATTGAAATCCTGATTGTTGGCAAAATCCTTATTTAACTCCTGAATAGCTTGAATCGGTGTTCCATTTGGTGAATGGGCAGACGGCGTCTGCCTAATCACAGAAGGAGAACATTGGGCAAACACCGTCTGCCTGAACTGAGGATATGCAACATAGAACTGACGATAAAGTTTGAGCGAACGGTGCGAAAATCCATCTCCATGAGGTAGACGACTAGAAAGATTTTGCAGAATCTTATCTCCATACGATGCCCTGTCAGATCCATCCTGTTCAAACTCCCTGATATAATATCCAATTAACCAGTTTCGAACAGTCAGGGAAAAGTTGACGGCTTTAGTTGACCTAACTGACAGTTCATCATGAACAGATGTAATGGCCTGAACGAGTTCGTTAAAATCCATTATATCTAAACCCTTTAAAATCTGGTGCTTCTTTTGGCATCTTTAGTCTTCATAACGGAAACCCGACTCCAGTTAGATTCTTCCGGATCTCTTCATCCAACCTGGCCCCTTCTTCCATCTGTTCGGAAAGTTGTTTCGTTAACCTCGCCATCTTATCGGGAAATGGTTCGCCATCATCTTCGATATCTTCAGCCCCAACATACCTTCCTGGTGTAAGCACATACCCATGTTTTGTAACCTCGTCGATTGTTGCAGATTTACAAAATCCTGGGATGTCCTCATACTCATGAGCACCAGCATCTCCACGCCAGGCATGATAGGTCCCTGCTATCCGGTCAATCTCTTCTTCAGTCAGTTCCCGATGGGTCCTATCAACGAGTACTCCCAACTTCCTTGCATCAATCCCGCAATTCCAGAGGGGGCCAGGTGATGAATGAAATGTTGAATCCAGGCATAGTTTGCATTACCAGACGGGGGTATCCCGTATTTCCACCTGACATCATCTCGAAGATTCTCACCACCCCAGTCTTTCATGTTGAAGGGTGGATTTGCTAAAATGAAATCTGCTTTCAGATTCGGATGGAGATCTTTTTTGAAACTGTCGGCCTGCTCGTTTCCGAGGTCGTGATCAATTCCACGGATGGCAAGGTTCATCTTTGCAAGCTTCCAGGTAGTCAAATTCGACTCTTGCCCATAGATAGAGATATCCCCAATTCTCCCACCATGAGCTTCTGTAAACTTTTCACTTTGAACAAACATTCCACCGGACCCGCAGCAGGGATCAAAGACCCGGCCTTTATATGGGGCTAACATGGAAACAAGGACACGGACGACACTTTGAGGAGTATAAAACTGGCCTCCGTTCTTTCCCTCCGCACTCGCAAACATGGCAAGGAAGTACTCATAGACTCTGCCCAAAATGTCCTTTGACCGGTTGTCAGAATCACCAAGGCCAATAGTGCCAATGAGATCGATAAGTTCACCGAGTCGCTCTTTATCGAGGCCCGGACGTGCATACTCTTTGGGAAGGATGTTTTTAAGAGCCGGATTATCCCGCTCAATTGCATACATCGCATCATCAATAATCTTCCCGATCTCAGCCCGCCTTGCATTATCCTGAAGAAAGGTCCAGCGTGCCTCTTTTGGGACCCAGAAAATGTTCTGGGACCGGTATTCATCAGGGTCCTCAATAGCACCATACCTGATTTCAGGTTCCGCTATGAACCATTGACTCTTTGAATCTGAAAGTTCATTTACAAGGTATATATGCCGCTCGTTAAAGGCATCAGAAAGATATTTAAGAAATATTAAGCCGAGGACGACGTGCTTGTACTCGGCTGCATCCATATTATTCCTGAGTTTATCGGCAGCCGCCCAGAGAGTTGCTTCGAAACCGAGGTTTGCTGCTGTTGATTGTTGAGATTTTTTCGGGCTCGCCATGATTCAATGACTATTCATTTTTATTTGAAGATCGATATACTTTTTCAAATAGTTGTACACAAATATTTGATTATATGGTGTATTGGATAGCCTCTGGAAATCGTGAGAACTGGAAAGTCGTAAAAGAGAAAAATCTAGGCTTTGTGACAAACAAAACGCAATGGTCCGGCCATTTCAGACAGGCTATGAGGGAGATCCCGGAAGAGGATTATAAGCGAATTATGAAGATCGGGAAATAGGCCGAATTGATATATCAAAAAGACGGAGGTACAATATAATGTCCAAAGTATTAGCTTCCCCTTCAAAATATATTCAGGGTGCAGGAGAACTCTCCCGAATTAGAAATCATATTTCCAGGCTGGGTGGACCTTTTCTCTTTGTCATGGGCGGATTTGCTTTTAATAACTTAAAGGTTGTAATCGAGCAAAGTTTCAAAGGTTCAGGATTAACACGGGTATTTGAAAAATTTAACGGAGAATGTACCCATAAAGAAATTGAGAGGTTACGTGACGTTTATTCAAAACATGGCTGTAAAATAATACTAGGTGTTGGAGGAGGGAAAGCTCTTGATACGGCTAAAGGTGTGGCCTTCTATGAAGGGGCCCCAGTAATAACAGTCCCGACGATTGCCTCAACAGACGCTCCAACAAGTGCAATATCCGTTTTCTATACTGAAGATCATGAATTTGACGAAAATTTAGTTCTCCCAGGGAATCCGGAATTAGTTTTGGTTGATACAGATGTAATTACCGAAGCTCCGGTTAGAATGTTTGTTGCAGGGATGGGGGATGCTTTGTCAACATATTTCGAAGCACGAGCTAATGTTGCATCCAACCATGAAAACTTTGTAGGCGGAAAATTTACCAATACTTCTTTGGCACTTGCAAAATTGTGTTATGACATTATTATCCGGGACGGCCTGAAAGCTAAAATATCTGTAGAAAATAAGATATGTTCTAAAGAAGTGGAAAATATAATTGAAGCAAACATATACCTGAGCGGTATAGGTTTTGAAAGCAATGGCCTTGCCTGTGCCCATTCTATTTACAATGCCTTAACAGTACTGTCCCAATGCCGCCATATGTTCCATGGAGAGTTAGTGGCATTTGGGGCCATAGTTCAGCTGATATTGGAAGAAAGGCCTGATGAAGAAATTGCTGAGGCAATAAATTTCTGTACCAGTATAGGATTACCTGTTTCATTTTCCGATCTGAGTGAAAAAGAACTAACCTCAATTGAGATCATGAAAGTTGCAAATGCTGCCTGCAATCCGAATTCTTTCATGGAGAGTGAGCCATTTAAAGTGACACCGGAAATGACGTTTGATGCATTGATTAAGGCGAATGCCCTGGGAAGAAAGTACAAGTTAATTGCAAACTAAAAAAATATTTAGGATTAACAAATAGGAATACTCTGGAAGAACCAGATTTACTATATTTCTCCTCTTTTTTTCAGTTGTCAATAAAACCACTTATACAATCCCAGATTACTTACCCACAGAAACTCAAGACATATGCGAGTAATATGAATTCAGCTGACACAGAATTTCTTAAAGAATTTACCCAGGAATCTATCAGTAAAAGTCCTGAATCGGAAAAAATTACCAGGTTACTGGCAATTATTGAAGAGCTGCAGAATGAAGTGAAACGCCTGAAGAGGACGCAGGGTCTTGACCTCGTGAAAGGGAAGAGACAGAAACCTATGAGTTATGTTCCCAACAAAGACAAGATTTGAAAAGTCCAAAATAAACAAGGGAGATAACAAATTTTGTCATTTCTTTGAAAAAAACATTTCACTGATTGTTGAGATATCCCATACAAGGACATTATCGCTGATAACTGAAGATTTTTCAGAAAAACTTTTAGCGATGATGAGATAATAAAGTTTTTTTCCGACACATCTCTTTCCCTGATACGTGAGATATTTTTCAGATTTTGCTATCAACCGGTTATATACGATAAAAGGGTTAACTTCATCCTGCCATTTAACCTCACAAAAGAGGATAGAAGTTTCATTTACTCCGATGAGATCTATCTCAACTTCTTTGTACCACCAGCGTGAACAGTCCTGGAACACGAAAGGAAGAATCTCTTTTGCATTGAACTCCCAAAGAAGGTCAAGAACACAGTCCTCAAATTTTCTACCCAGATATGCAGTGAAACTTGGTTTTATTTGTGTTTGTACAAGTTCCTGGGCTTTTCCCATCTCGACAAACTTGCTATATGGATACACATACCGAAACCAGAAAGAAAAATAATTATCAGATAAAACATATTGCCCCTTTCGACTTTTACTTGATTCTCCTGCTGGAATCTCTCTCCTGATAAGCTGAAGGTCAATAAGTGTCTGAAGGTATTTTGATACAGTGGCCATCTCAAGTCCGGTATTCTGCGAAATCCTTGAAAGGGATCTACATCCTTCAGATAATGCCCTGATAATCGAGAAATAATAGCGGGGTTCTGATACCTCAGTTCTGAGAACAAACTCGGTGTCCCTGAACAAAACAGAATCTTCATTAAGTATTTTACTGGAAATATTTTCGAAAATTCCCAGGGTTAGGGATGCTTTCACAAGATATGCCGGAGTCCCGCCAAAGACTGCAAATAATTGGACTGCTTTTTCAATATCATGACAATAATCAAGAATATGAATAAATCTAAAAGGTTTTATAAGATATTGTCCAGTCCTCCTCCCATATAGAGGACTTGTATAATGCATCGTCATCTCTTCCATCATTCTGATAGATGAGCCTGATAAAATAAGAAAAACATGCGAATTTTTCATCCAGGTGTCCCAATGGAACTGGATAATGGAAGGGAGTGACCTATCTTCTTTTACCAGGTAAGGAAATTCATCAAGTGCAATGACCACCTTTTTATCGGCATGGGATCTGATATACGAAAAGACTGAATCCCAGTCTTTAAAAACAACCGTATTGAGATGAGAATCCCTAAAGAAATCAATAAGTTCAGAAGAGATCTGCCTGAGCTGGAGGTCCAGTGTCTCTTCACGAGCAAGAATCCGTATACCTGATATATCCTCAATAAATTTGTCTATCAGTTCTGATTTCCCAACCCTTCTCCTGCCATATATTATTATGAATTCAGCTGAAGAACCCAAATATCGGTTTTTTAAAGAATTTAATTCATCATGGCGATCAAGAAACATATGTAAATATCCGGCCAATTTATTTTAATATCTTATTTGAGATTATTATACTTAAAAGTATTATACTTTAGAGTAGTATTTTCAAAATTGATAATTTTCGCGTATAAGAATTTTTTTTTTGATTGTACATTTGAGTACCGGTCTCCTGGTGGGCTGCTGGGTATTGTATCAGCATATAACATGCGATTAGGCAACCTAATGTCATTGACTCCATCATGCAACAATCAGGGCATTTATTCGCAATATAACTGCTATTTTTCCACACGGCCTGCATTGCATTCGGAACTGCTACAGTTAAAATGGGAGTAGTCCCAATTTTTTCCGAAATTCCCTGACTGGAGAATGAACTCAAGTGCCTGTATTTTCGAGTCTCCAAAAAGGACCATCAGAGATGAAATAAGATTCTCATCTCCCTTTTCTGCCGTCGAAACTGCAATAGTGCCAGATTTCGCGGATTCGAGGGAAATATTAATATCATTTTCCTTAATTGTAGTCCTTCCAAAAATAAACAATGGTCTTCCGGGACGAATATCTCCTATATCAATGCCAGATTTGCCCTTTTCCGCATTCCTGAAATTAGGGAAATCCAGGTTTTGATCATTCGATATCAGGAACACATCGCTATACACCGGTTGTTGCCAACAGAGAAGGATCTCTTCGAGGACCTTTTGCACATGCCCCCTGTCATCCAGGAACTTTGCAACCCCAAGTTCAGTCCTACCGAAATTCTGTATCCTGGGTCAAGAGCAGATAATAGTGGATTAGCCATTATACCCAGGTGGTCCTCGTCACTTCTCACATAGCGGGGAGCTATTGTCAAGGGTATCCGGACTTCCCAACCTGACGTTATTGACTCTGCAATGGAAAAATAATCCCTCGGATTTTTTTCCTCCCTTCTCGTTTTCAGTTACTATTTCCAGGACTCCTGTCCCTGTTGGAATGCTGTTTTCGTAAAACAATGCATTAATTGCCACTTTTTACCAAAATCAGAAAGATCCGCCTGTTTTATTCCAGATTTAATGAGATTATGCTCTACAGATTCACATTCCCCATATAATTATCGGGAATCTAACCTCTTTACCAGCGGTCCCTTCATAGGTCCGGTTCTCCTGGAATATCTTTTCGTCCCATGATTTACCCGGATTCCTGTCAAAGATTATTAGATGAGCTTCATCTGCACCGCACCGGTCCGCATACTTCCACGTTTGCACAATTCCCTCAATTATCGTCTGCTCACGGGACTTGCGGAGGATCTTAAGTTCTATTATTACCCGCTGAAAAGAGCCGTCCTTCAGTCGCCAGAGAATTAAAAGATCTGTCCGTGTTCTGCCCAGTCCATACTCGCGATCTATTCTCCCCCCTCCATTGATGATCCGCTGAAGGAATGCCTGGAGGAGTATTTGAGGACCTGCTTCTTTGTACTGAAACCGCTCGATCCAGATCTCTGAATTCTCCCTGAAAAACTGCCGGAAGGATTCAATAAGGCTTGAAATTTTCAATCTGCCATCTACATCAACAAACCATGACTGCTGAATCGACATCCCGGACTGACTTTCCCAGGAGAGCTGCCTGGGGATTATCTCCTGGTAGATTTTATTTGAGATAATAATCTCCCCGTTACTCATCTGAGTAATAAGGCCAAGATCCTGAACATACTCAATATCATCACTATTTAGCATTCCTTCATAGAGTTCTCCCATGAGGACCGGTTCGATCACCCGTCTCACGCGTTCCTCTTTGAGTTTGTCTGCCAGTTGATCGAGATGGGTCTCCCGCCTGAGTATCAAATTCTCTTTTGCCTCTTCAACCATCAGGCCAGTGATAGGATTTTTCCTATTTTTTCCTGCTTCAATCTTAAAAGTGATCTCATATGCAAGAGCATTAACAAGCCATGGCTGGCCGCTCGTTAGGTCCCAGATGGTCTCAATTGCATCAGCGAAAAAGATCTGGCCTGTCTCTTCGGTATGCTGGAGGCAGAGAGTCCGAATATCCTCTGCAGAAAAATTACCCAGTCGAAGAGATTCTGCTTTGACATTAAACGCACTCCCGCCTGTAATGATCATTTTCTCTTTATCTGAATGAATCCGGTAATCTCTCACGTCCCGAACACCGCAGAGGATGACTGTCGAAGGAAAAGATGCTGGTCTTTGAGGATATCCTGATCTTAACTGACGAAGAACAGAGATAAGGGTATCTCCGACAAGGGCATCTATCTCATCGATAAGAAGGACAAGTGGTCTATCCATCTGTTTACACCATCGAGCGAGAATAACTGCTAATGCTACATCTTCTCCACTATCCTCAATAATGGTGTTTTTCTGTTCAATCAGAAATCTGTCCTTCAGAGTTTCTTCCGCTTCATAAGCAAGCTGGGTAATAATCGCTTTTATTCCCCGTTTCACATCTCCTCTAGCAGTCTGACCTGCCTCTACATTTACATACACTGAATAATACTGCCCCTCTAGGTTAAGATAATCCCGCAAAGCTAACAGACAGGAGGTCTTTCCACTCTGCCTCGGTGCATGCAGTACGAAATATTTCTTCTGACCTATGAGATTGAGAATTTCAGAGAGATGTAACCTGGATATGGGGGGAAGACAGTAATGGTCTTTGCAGTTGACCGGGCCAGCGGTATTGAAGAACCTCATCCTATAGAGATCTCAATAACAGGGAATATATGTCTTGGGATACTCACTCTATGGGTTTTCGTTTCGCGTCGTTTGATTCAGAATAAATCCAATTCCCGTCATTATTGTTAGAAAACCCCATGGTTTCCCAAAATCCAATGGCAGAATATCTTACACGGTCAGCAATAATTAACTTGAAATGACTTTTGCAATAGTCTACAAATTCCCTGCCATATCCCTGGCCTGCCCACTCCGGATAGATAGATATATTGTGGACGATAATTTTGGAATTGTCTATCAAACAGCGTACCTTGCCTACACGGTCAGTCCCATTCGAAATATCGGCACAGTCATATTCTGAATGTAAGTCCTCTTTAGATGTGAAACGAATTGAAATTGTCATTGCATTAACCTTCCATATCTGAACCCTTTGCAGAATTCAGTCACATTTATTCCAAGGTCAGGAAGGTAATATCCACCCTCAAGAATTGCAAACCTTCGACCATGTGCCACTCTGTTAGATAATTGCTTCATTATAACACCTATGTTGTAGAAGTCGGAAGTTGACAATTTCTTTCCGATATCTTTCTCATATGAGTCAAATCCTGCACATACTGCAATGATATCAACTGAGGCGATCTCTCTTGTGAAATCATCTATCTCTTTTATATAACTCTGTCTATTTTCAGCATATGGATTCAGGACCTTGCATTCTTTCCAGTCGCGAAGCACATCTTTTGTACCATCTCCGGTGTGGGTGTCAAAGTCCAAAATAAAGGCTGATTTTATTTTATTCTGTGCTTTAAGACTTAAAAGTGCAATTCCCATGTTGGAGAAAGTGCAGTAACCCCAGGCTGATTCCCGGCTTGCATGATGTCCCGGGGGCCTGATGCATGCAAATGCCGGTTCTCCGGAGAAACCAATATCTGCTGCCATAATTGAGGCCCCGGCCGCAAGGAGCGAAATTTCGTATAAACTGTCATTTTTCCTGACAATGTCAATGTACGACTTTGGATGAACCAGTAGTATCTCTTCTTCAGTGGCAGGCCTTGCAGGGACTATCTCAAAGGTCCTTTCACGGCGTATAGCTTCCATTATAACTTCCATTCTGCCTGGAACTGATGCTCCGTTATCGGCATAATCAGATTTATAGAACTTGTCGTGAAAGATAATTTTCATAGATAGAAAGAGGAATGGAATATTCCGATATAAAACCGTTTATCGTACATAACCTGGAATTCCAAAACTTCAGGTATAATATTTAAAAAATTCCGATTTTTTAAAATATTTATCGATATGGTCAATTGAAACTTGAATGCCCAAGAGGAAAATAATCTGTGTTGTTTTCTGATATCTGGTAAGTTCCTGTACAGAATCCTGTTTCATTATTAACCGTGCATAGATCGGAGTAGCCAGTGTTGTTGGGATACCCCCAGTAGTTGCCACCGGTAAATGTTCCATTTATAATATTTGTTTTCTTATATGGTAAAATATTCCACCTATTACCAGGATTTGGTGAGTCTTCATAGAAATTTCTGAAATTAACAATACGGTTATCATAAAATAAACTCTCGTCTGATAGCTGGAATCCAATTCCAATTGAATTCCCAGTGATAGTATTACCTGAGAATTCGTTCTGACCTGATTGAGAACTAAAGACACCAATCTGCTGACCTGATATTATATTCTTAATCAATTTATTCAGGTTAGATCCGCTATCGAGACTTATTCCTCCATTATTTTCAGAAATACGGTTATCTGATATATTTGACTGTGTTATATGGCTCAAGATCAGCCCAATATCTTTGTTTCCAGTTATTTTATTATTGCTTACTATTAATTTTGAAGAGTTAAATAGTGAAATCCCTGTTCCAGAACCATTCTTTACTTCATTTAAATATACTTGTGCATTATCTGCCCCCCTGAGTGCTATTCCCAAACCATTTCCTTCACAAACATTTGAAATGACAGATAAATCCGGGGCTATATATGCAAGACCGATACCTATTAGCTGACTACCTTTACAGGAATTGTTCACAATATGCACATCAGTTCCATCGGTAATTGCAAAACAGACTTTAGAGTTATTTTCTGCAACATTCGACATTACAGAAATATTTTTATCGTATCTTGAAGAAAGCCCTTTATCAAAGCTATTTCTTAAATTATTTAAGTAAATTGTTATTCCGGTTGAATTCGATATTGATATTCCATAATCATTTAGAGACAATAAATTTGAAACAATTGATAAATCCCTGTTTTCCCACCCTAAAAAACCTATATTGCGATTATTGCTTAAATTATTTGAGTAAATTGTTATTCCTGTTGATTTTAATATCCATATCCCGATTTTATTGTGCAACAATAAATTTGAAACAACTGATAAATCCCGGTTTTCCATTACTGCAATACCGGTCTCCCTATTATCGAGGGCTATAGAATCTGAAATATTGAGATTAATCGATTTTACGTTAGAAATTCCATATTCATTACCTGAGGCATTTACGGAATTAATATTCACAATTTCACTGTAAAATGTAAATATACCTGCCCAGGAGCCTGATATTGAGACGTTTTTTAACTTAACACGTTTAACTTTTGTAATGAACACTCCAAAATCCAGGTTTCTTAAACTCAGGTTTGAAATTAGTACATCCGATATTCCCGTTCTCTCTCCCCCAACCATAATACCGGCCTGACGGATTTCGCGGGCATCCCCTACAATAACACCTTCAATGGTATGACCGGCTCCATCGAACGTTACATCAGAACTCTCGATTGAAATAATTGATGCATGTAGATCGGTAAGAATATCATTACTAAGACGGTATTTCCCGGGTTTTGATACTCGAAAAGAACTGTTAATGGCAATATATCCATCAGGGCCTATAGTTGGTACTGTAGTAGTAATATTCAATATAACTGAACTCCCCGATGAAATGGGTTTTTTTCCTGGTTGTCCATATGCTGCTTTAATTCCGCCAAGTTTTTCTGAAGCCCCCAGGATATTTATAAATCCATATCCATATATTTCATCCCAACCCGGCTTTCCATAATCAGTAGCTGAATTATAAAGGGCCACTCGTATTTCTGAAGAATTTTTCGAGGGAAAAGCCCGCCATAAGAGGGCGAGAGCCCCTGCAACATTTGGTGCTGCTGCACTTGTGCCATCGAACCTGACTTCATTACCGGTTGCATCATGGACTATTACTCCGTCAGGAGCTGTAATATCAGGTTTTTTTCTTGCCTGGGGAAAAGGATTAAGAATTGTGCTTGTCCCCCGCGAAGAAAAGTCTTCAATTTTCCCATCTGTTTCGATATTTCCCGCAGCAACACTTATCACGTCCGGAAGAACAGAATGGCCAAAAACAGAGTGATCAGAGACGATATTTGTTCCCTGAACCATTATACCGGGTCCTGTCACAAGCAAAAGGTCAATAGTTGTATTGTTCTTTCCTATCCCGTTTCCTTCCAGTAATATTTCAACGTCCTGAGTTGTGAGGTTCATATTTATCCCTCTCATAAATTGAAATGGATTGCCAGATTCATCATTCAACATAGTACCCGATATAATACGTTCGCCTGTGTCTGGATTTTGGAGAAATAACGAAAAGTTATTCGTAGAGTGACCTGATTTATCCGCCCATTTCAGGACTGATACAAGTTTTCCTTCAAAAGGAACTGATAGGTATATTCCTTTTTTTGATTTATTTCCACAGGAGAAATCCTGAATTCCTTGCGTATCCGGACAATAATTTCCCTGGTAATGTTTCTTCGCATAATTTCCGGCTGCTGATACAAGGATAACTGAGTTGTTTTCCGCAATAATCTTTTTAATATTACCCGCATAAGAACCGTCTTCAAATACCGGTGCATTTAACCATATGACATCATCACAGATTATCTGGCATCCGGAATTGACGAGCTCCCTCACAGCCATAGTAAAATCATTCGGGTTGGTTCCTGAGTCATGAAAATATAATGATGCACCTGGAGCAATCGAATGAATCACTTCAAGCATTTTTGTTCCTTCATCGCCACCACGACTGTTCCGGAGAATTGTAACATCCGGGGGGATGTATCCCTTCTCAACAAGGGCACCAATGGAGTCGACACCATCTGAAATGACTCCTACCTTCATACCCCAGCCATCGACACCAAACTTATCCCTGAAGAGATCTGTTTTCATCATATTATCGGCGGATGAAGATGTTTGAATGCCGGATACAGACGAAACTAAACCTGTAAAGATAATAAGATTTATGAATAAAAATAAGTAGGATAAATTCATTCAATTTCCTCAAGATCTTTCTCAAGAATTCAATCAGATTTTTTTATTATTCTTGTTAACATATATATGCTTATTAATCTATCTTTACTTTTCATTTTTCTTTCGGAATATCTTGTTAATGAACAATTTTAATAGAAAGATAAACAAAATTTTATTATCTGGAAATATCATAATCACCAGATTACCTTACAAATAATTAATTAACACTTAAATTTTACAAAAGATAAAAATTCGTGTTTTATGATACAAAAAAAAGTAACTATCGGACTGATTCAGACACGCGTTCTTCTTGACCCCGGAAAAAATCTCAAAAATGCCCGGACTCTAATTCTCGATGCAATATTAAAAGGAGCTCAGATAATATGTCTCCCCGAACTATACAGAACAAAATATTTTCCACAGTATATCGGGAGAGACTGCTCAAATCTTGCTGAATTAATTCCAGGGGAGTCAACGAGAACTTTTCAAAAGATTGCGAGTGAAAAAGACATAGTTATTATCGTCCCTGTTTTTGAAAAGGCTGAAGGTAATAATTTTTATAACACAGCCGTTGTCATTGATTCCAGAGGGATTATTGGAAGTCCTTACCGTAAAATCCATATCCCACAGGACCCTGGGTTTTACGAAAAAGGTTATTTTCGTCCTGGTAGCGAATATCGGATATTTCAGACAAAGTTTGGAAAAATTGCAGTTATGATATGTTATGACCAGTGGTTCCCGGAAGCAGCACGAAAGGTTGCAATTGAGGGAGCTGAAATAATTTTTTATCCTACTGCCATAGGTTATCCCAAACTCCAAATCCCAGATGAAGGAAACTGGCAAAATGCATGGGAAACTATTCAGAGAAGCCATGCAATTGCAAACAGTGTCCACGTTGCCGCAGTTAACCGTGTAGGAACAGAGGGAGATATCCTCTTTTTTGGTGGGTCGTTTCTTTGCGACCCGTTTGGAAATATCATTGCCAAATCAGGAGACGAAGAAGAAGTCCTGATAGGCACAGCAGATCTTGCACAGAACCAGGCATTAAGAGATTCCTGGGGATTTATACGTAACAGAAGGCCTGAAACATACAAGAAAATCTGTTCAGCCTATGGGAAAGATGCAAAGACAAGAATAAATCTTGGTATTAATCCAAGTAATCAGGGATTTCATATGCCCGCAGAATGGGAACCACATTACGGAGTCTGGATGGCCTGGCCACATGACAGAGAGACATTTCCTCACCTTAATGAAGTTGAAAAGACTTATACTGAATTTATAAAGGGAATAAGTTTTTCTGAAATAGTGGAACTCCTTGTTACCGATCTTCAAATGCAAGAGAGAGTCACAACAATCCTTGCAAAAGCAAGTGTTCCTATTGACCGTATATCTTTCCGGATTACTGATTATGCCGATGTCTGGATACGTGATTATGGTCCGGAATTTGTCGTAAACAGGTCAACAAATGAAGTTGCACTTGTAAACTGGGACTTTAATGCATGGGGTAATAAATATGATTCTTTGGTAAAAGACCGGGAAATACCAGGTATAATAAATAGTTGGAGAAATCTTCCCATTTACAAACCAGGAATGGTACTCGAAGGAGGTTCGGTTGAAGTAAATGGCAGAGGCACACTGATTACTACCCGCTCATGTCTACTCAATAAGAACCGTAATCCCGAGCTTACCGAGTGGGAGATAGAAGAGAACTTATGCAAATATCTCGGTGTTTCAAATATAATATGGTTAAACGAGGGAATAGCGGGGGACGATACTGACGGTCACATTGATGACATTGCCAGGTTTACGAGCCCATCCACTGTTCTTTGTGCATTTGAAGCAGATAAATCTGATGAAAATTACTCTGTTCTGAAGGAAAATTACGAAATAATAAAGAATGTGACAGATGAAACCAAAAACAAGTTGTCTGTGGTGAAACTCCCAATGCCGGCAGCTGTAGAATGGGAGAATAGACGGTTTCCAGCAAGTTATACGAATTTTTTTATAGGAAATTCAGTAGTTATTGTTCCTGTTTTTAATGATCCTGCAGATTCTCTTGCATTAAAAATAATTGGAGAAGAGTTCCCAAATAGAAAAGTTGTCGGAATAAATTGCAGGGCGATGGTAGAAGGTATGGGCACTTTTCATTGTGCGACCCAGCAGGAACCAATAACCGTAATAAAATAAGGATTCCAGTTTAAACTTACTTTTAATTTTATTTTAATCACCGGAAAAGGGTCAGAAAGCGAGTATACGGTAGCTCTGTTTTGGAACATGCAATTCGAACCTTGCACCTAATCCGGACTGACCGGTCTCATAAATTGTAATCCCGGTAATTCCCAGAATTTCGCGTGTGATAAAGAGTCCCAGCCCTGTATTTTTACCATACTCACGTTCGAATATTTTTTCTTTCATGTCACCTGGAATTCCTGTTCCATCATCTTCAATGGTAAAAGTAATACCCTTCTCTGTTTCAAATGAACTGCAGGTAATTTTATTTATAGACCCCCCATGCCTCACTGAATTCTCTATAATATTGAAAAAAACTTTAGATATTAATGGATCTGAAAATATTTCGGCATTATGCCTGATATTATTTTCCAATGTCACCGAACCGGGAGATACTTCAGAAAAAGCTTGATTTACCAGTTCTTTTACATTTAGCCATTCCGGAGAAGATATACCTATTTTATGATATTCCCTCGAAAATTGTATCATCGAAATAATCTTTTCAGAAGCAAGAAGGATCTTTTTTGCATATTCTTTCACCCGGAGGCTTATTTCTGATTCTTCGAGGATGGATGCAAATCCTGACAGGATCACAATCTGGTTATTGATATCGTGTAGTGTTATGCTATTGAGGAGATTCAGTTTCTGGTTTGTTATGTGCAATGCGTTATCAATCTTTATTCTTTCGGTGATGTCATTCATTACAGAAAGGAAATATGTTTTATCCTGAATTGTAATTGGATGGCATGAACATATTCCTGTATAAATTTCACCGTTTTTTGCTCTTACTTTAACTTCAAGATCTCGAACTCCATCCCTCTGCAATGCTTCATCCTTTTTTTCCATCCTCAATCTTGGGTCATCAAATATATGAAGATCTGATGAGGTATGTCCAATAACTTCTTCCCTCGAATATCCAAGGATTGTAAGAAATGCATTGTTTACATCAACAAACCTGCCCTCATCGACTGTTGAAATCGCCATTAGAATTGAAGTTGTATTAAAGACCTTGGATAACTTATCAAAAGTTTTTGATAACTCTTCGTATTCAATAAGATTTTTATCAATAAGACTGCTTTCTGCTTCTCTAATATGAGTGACATCAGTTAGGATTGTTAGTATTGCTTGTTCTTGCTGGTATTGTGTCAATGTAGTCTTGACAATAACATTATGTGATTTATTAAACCGGTCAATAACCTGTACCTCATAATCGCTAACTAATTCCCCTCTAACCATTCTCGATATATTTTCTCTGACAATTTCCCAGTCATCCTGCCTTAGGTATAGGAAGAGATCAGACCCAATTAATTCATTACGTGAATATCCGAAAAAGTTTGAAGTTATATTATTTACAAATACAATAATTCCATCCCTATGAATAAGGAGAATATCAGGTAGATGCATAAGCAGTTCGTTATACTGCTGTTCGCTATCAAGAAGGGCCTTTTGTGCTTTTTTTGTTTCAACATTTCGTTTCTCTACAGCCTGCCGGATTTTATGTGCAAGCTCAGTAAACTGGGCTTTTGCATCGCCTCCTTTTTGAAGATAAAAATCAGCGCCTTCATTAAGAGCCTGAATAACAACTTCCTCGCGCCCTTTTCCTGTAAATAAAATAAAGGGCAGATTTTTCTTTTGTGTCCTTAAGGATTTCAGAAATTCTATTCCATCCATTTCAGGCATCTGGTAGTCAGATACAACTGCATCGTATGAAGTCGTTTTAAGCGATATAAGTGCATCTTCTGCCCGGTTGAGAGTTGTTACACTCATATCGCCGAATTTCTCAAGATAGAGTTTTGTTATATCGCAGAGAATGGATTCATCGTCAACGTACAATACAGAGATCATTTTGTGTAATGAAGTGAGGGGAATTCATATAATATAATTTTCCTTTGGTGGATCAAATTAAAGGGAATAAAAAATCGTTGTAAGGAAAGGATTAAGTTACCTTTTTTTCGCAGATGGAAAAGTAGGGTAATTCTTCACTCAGATACATACATGCATGACTGCACGTCATGGCCTAGTTTTCCAATTGCATCTGCCCGGCACCGCTGACAATGCCGCATTTGCCTGACGTATGGTGCACAGCTGTCCTGCATTGCACGTTTTTGCGCTGGAGTTGGAGGGACGATGTCAGCAAACTTGTATTGAGGTATCACAGGAATTACATTATATGTATAAACACCCATCTCACCGACTTTCTTCGCAATTTCCGGAATATGTTCATCATTTATTCCCGGAATATATACTGTATTTATCTTGACGATCATCTTTCTTTTCACTGCTTCTTCAATTCCTTTCAGCTGTTTTTCAAGAAGTAGTGCGGCAGCTTCACGTCCTGTATATCTTTTCCCATTGTAATCAATAAACTGGTAAATTTTAGCCCCGATATCGGGGTTAATAGCATTTAGGGTAACTGTAATATTTCCCACATCGTATTTTTGAAGGAGGTCAATTTTTTCAGGGAGCAGAAGTCCGTTTGTCGATATACACTTTATAACATTTGGAAATTCCTCGTGGAGAAGCCGGAGTGTCTCAAACGTTTCTTCATTAGCAAGCGGGTCGCCAGGTCCCGCAATACCGACGACTTTTATATAATTGTACTTCTCCATCACTTTTCTAACCATTTCAACTGCTTCAGTTGGAGAAAGGATCTTTGTTGTGACACCAGGCCTGCTCTCATTAACACAATCAAAATCCCTGATACAGTAGTTGCACTGGATATTACATTTTGGTGCAACCGGTATATGACACCGTCCAAATCCGTGACAGGCTTTTTCACTAAAACATGGGTGTTCCTGAATCTTGCGTAACTGTTCAGGGTCCCAAGGGACTTCCTTTCCCTGTACCTTTGCAATGCGGTACCCGCTTCCCTCATCAGGCATTACAAAACGTTTATCTTCTTATGGTATATAGCGATTTATCCCGGCATGACACTGCAAAAAAGAGATAATACAATTTACCTGATAGCATTTGTTGCAGTAATCTGCTCTGTGCTTGTACTGGCATCCGTAATTGATGTTGTAATAATCGGCCTGACCCTTGCTATGGTCGTTATCCCAGTCCATATAAAATTGCAGGAAAAAATAGGGAAATATCCCTCTGTTACTCTAATAACCACAGGAATATTCATTCTTGCTGTGTCAGGGCTCATTATTATCGGGACTATAATCTTTGGAGAACGCCTCTTTATTGAAAAAGGATTGACAGAACTTGTACAATGGATACAGACACCTGCTGTAAATACAGTCACAAATATTCTCCCTGTCAGCCCTGACCAGATGAATGGCATAGTGTCAAATATTTATAATGGTCTCCTTGGAAATCTTGTGCGCGAATTCAGTGTAATCCCTTCACTTTTTATCAAGCTTGTAATATTTCTTATAACGTTTACCCTGACCCTCACTGAGGGATTGAAAGTGTGGGATAGTATTCTTCATTCGCTTACTGAACGTGAAGGATATTATGCAAAGACTATCGGGACTGTTATATCAGATACATCTTACGCCGTATATGTTGTTCACATTACAATTGCAATTATTACAGGAATAATTGCATTTCCTTTCTTCTGGTTTCTTGGGTATGGTCATGTAGTATTTTTTGCGTCTCTTTCTGGTGCTCTAAAACTTATCCCGGTAATTGGACCCTCATTTCTTATGCTGATTATCGCGATATTTGCATTTATGCATGGTGACTATACTACTGTTCTCATTATCGTGGTAATCGGATACCCTGTAATCTGTGCAATGCCAGACCTTGTTATCCGCCCTTTTTTAACAGGCAGGAGAACACGGATTCATCCGGCTCTCATGTGGATCGGTTTTTTCGGAGGAATTATGACATTAGGAATTTCTGGTTTTATTATCGGCCCGATTGCGATAGCACTATTAAATGCCCTTTACACCGCAATTGTTCATGAGAAAACTCACGAAACTTATTCAAACTGAAAAGAGAAAATAACTATTGGCACTTTTGACTGGAGAAACCTTTCCGAAGATTTGAATTGCCGATAATAGCGAGCGGGGGTATCCAAGCCCGGTCAACGGAGTAGGATTTAGGTTCCTATCGCGAAGGCGTTCGGGGGTTCGAATCCCCTCCCCCGCATTTAACCTGCTACTAGAATTTATTGAATTACTATGAAATGTGAGATAAAACCTGAGTCGCTTGTTCGTAAATGTTACCATACCGGTGGTTATGTATTTGCAAAAAAGCCTGATATCAGTGAGAAAAAAGATTTCGAAGAATATGCACGACTTGCAAGTAATGAAAATCCGCTGCCTCCGTCTGATGCAGTAATAAAAGCAGTATGCGAATCAGTAGCAAGAGCCAACAGGTATCCTGATGAAAAATCAGAATTACTTTTTTCGGCGCTGAAAGAGTGCTATGGAAGTTCTTATAATTTTGCCGTTTCAGGGACTGGAATGGATGGAATTATTGAAACGGTCATTCGTGTAATTGTTGGTCCCCTGGATAAAGTGATAGTTTCTTCACCGACTTTTTCATATTACGGGATTGCTACTACCACGCAGGGGGGTCTCCCGGTAAATATCATGAGAAAAGAAGACTTTTCAATTGACAAGAAAAAAATTATCGAAGAGTCAGAAGACGCAAAACTGGTAATTATTTGTTCTCCAAATAATCCAACCGGAAATGTAACACCAGTACCAGTTGTTAAAGAGATTCTTGAAAATATCAAGTGTCCGCTCTTTCTTGATAATGCATATATTGAATTTTCCTCTTTGGACTATACTCCCTTGTTATCACAATATGATAATCTTATAATCGGCAGAACATTTTCAAAAGCATATTCACTCGCAGGTTTAAGAATAGGATATGCATTCCTTCCTGAATGGTTTGAAAAGTATTATAAGAGGGCAATGACTCCTTTCAACCTTAGTATACCTTCTGAAGCCGCAGCAGTTGCTGCTCTTAAAGATAAGGAACATATTAAAAAAACATTAAACCATACTATCAGCTGGAGAGATAAAATTATTGAAAACTGCAGATATCCGGCATTTCCGTCAGATACAAACTTCATACTCATTGATACACATCCCCATTCAGGTGACAAGATCACCGAAGTTCTCAGGGAATCAGGAGTCCTTGTCAGGTCCTGCAGGAGCTTTCCAGGCCTTCCTGACCATTACATCCGTGTAAGTATAGGAAAAGACTGGGAGATGGAACGTTTTTTAGGAGCAATTAACAGTATATGATGTACGGACTGACCGGGACTCCGGGTGTGGGTAAGACAGAAATAGGGGCACTTCTCGCAAAAGAGGGATATCCGGTTCTTTGTTTAACAGATACAGTCCGCCATTATATCCTTAATCGTGATGAGGAACGAGATTCGTGGATAGTGGACATCGATCGGTGGGCTATGGATTTCCAAAAATTCGATGGCTTTGTTGAGGGACATATCGCACATTATCTCCCCTGTGACCGTATCATCATATTGCGCTGCCGGCCTGACCGCCTGATGCAAAGGTTGATGGACCGTGGATATAAACAGGCAAAGGTAAAAGAGAATTGTGAAGCAGAAGCACTCGATCTGATCCTTCAGGAAGTCGTTGAAAACTTCCCCCCTTCCATCATATTTGAAGTGGATACGACCGATTCTCCGCCCGAATCATCCAGAGATAAAATCCTTGCTTTTATCAGGGGTGAACTCCCACCATCTTTCGGAGAAAATGACTGGATTGAATATTGTGAGGTCTCCAATTGACGCTTGATGCATACAGAAAGAATGTTAAATGGATAATTGACCCGGTCGCTTTGATAGCTATACGTATAGGCCTTACACCAGATCTCTGTACTGTTTTATCACTTATTGCTGCGGGCTTTGCAGGGATCTTCTTTTATTTTGGATATGAATTGTCAGGAATTATTGCTGTTGCATTCAATGCGTTATTTGATGCACTCGATGGCTCAATAGCAAGGATAAAGAAGGTAGAGGGGAAAAGAGGAGATTTTCTTGACCACTCTGTAGACCGTTATGCAGATATTTTTATTATCACTGGCATTTTTGCAGGGACCCTTGCACCCTGGCCAATCGGTGTATTTGCCCTTACCGGTGTTTTGATGGCATCTTACCTCGGAACTCAGGCTCAGGCTGTGGGTGTAGGGAGAATTTATGGAGGTCTTCTCGGGAGAGCTGACCGGCTTGTGCTCCTTATTATTGCGGGTATAATTGATCTCACTTTAAAGCCATCACTTGGAGGGATTGGAGTTATGGGGGTGCTTCTCGTTATATTCGGACTACTCGGACATTTAACCGCAATCCAGAGGTTTATTTATGTCTGGAAGAGGATTAGTTAGAAAGTTAAAACCATGAATCAAGAGTTTTCTGACCTATTTTTAAACCGAGACCGCTCAATGCACGGTTAACCCTCTCTTCTCCAAAATCATATTCTTCGCAAAGCATTGCCCTGATTCCTTCAAAGTCGGGGGTTTTCCATTCGAGAGAATAATCTTTTGTTACAGGCGGGTGAAGAAAGAACTGTTCAACCGGGACCGGGTCAAAGTCAGGCATCTTCTCTTTTAAAGTTTTTTCATATCCCCCTTCCTTTACAATTTTTATTCCTGTCTTAACACCAATACCATAGCACCCACGGTTGAAGTCTGTCCCGACAAGTATCCCTATCTGGATTAACTCCTCCCTCGATATCTTCTGACCGAAAAGAAGGTCATCAAGGAATATCTTTTCAGGATTTACAGTAATGGACCGTCCATGCATTTTCCTTTTCCCGCTTACAGTAAGGTTACGGACAAGGGCCGGAGACCCAAAGAGAAGTGTGTCGTAGTCCTGTGATACTGCATAACCCACATCTCCTGAAATGGTCATATATGCGGCCTGGGCTTCACCTTCACTCGGTGCATCAACGACCGGGAGGCCGAGGAGTGTTATTAATCGTTTCGCGCTCGCGATTATTGTTGAGTCTATTCTTGACGCGGCCCTCGCCTGCTTATACGCCTCCTCAATATCACCACGGGCCAGGGCTTCTTTATGAAGTGTTTCTGCTAGTGCACGGCCATCTCTACGCATTTGAACAGTCTCTTCTTTAAATGGAGGTGGTGTCCCATCAAAAATAAAAAGGGGTTTAATCCCTTTTTCCATAAGATTTGCAGTTCTGAAAAGAATACCTGAAAGATGTGAGGTGACCCTTCCGGTTTTATCCATGAGAGGAGTGCCATCAGGCTGGCGTATTATTGTGATGAACTGAAACAGAGCATTGAAGGCATCAACCGCCGCTATGCCGCGAAGTTCTTCAAGCGCTATCTCTTTTTTATAAGGGAGGACCAGTTCCCGGAGATCTACACCCATTCAGTTCTCTCCTTTTAACGATAAGTCCTGCGATTCAGATCTTCAAGTAGATCTTCAAACTTTCGCATATTTTCTTTATATTCACCCGCCATTTTCTCAGCTATTTCTTCAAGGCTGAACTGAAGCATCCTCTCCCTGACCTGAGAACTTTCCTTCAATGAATGAAGCATATAGCCGCAAATAACAATCATTCCTCCTGTTGCCCCCATCACGCACATGCCTGATATTATTAGGATCAGGTTTGTAGTGAGGGTATAGAGAGCAATAAAGGTAGAGATTATCATAATACAATACAGGCCGGTTATAATAGGAACTTCCCGTAACTCCATACTTTTAGGTAATGGAAACCCATTACATAAAACAATCGCGGACCAGGAAATTCATGAACGTCACACGCTATATACCACTAATTGCAATGCCTGCCCTGCTCCTAGTCGTGGAACTGGCATCAATTCTTCTAGCATCTCCCATGATAGAGACAGGTACAAAAGCTTTTGATAATCCCGACTCCTTTTCAAACCTTTTTACTTTCATAGCTGCACTCCTTATTTTTACTGCGTTCATCCTCATACTAATCCGTTTCAAATTTACGAAGATTTTCAGCATAGTTATCCTTCTCTCAATCTTTTTCTCATTTATCTATGTTTTTAACGCAATCCTCGCTACACTTTTTCCTTCAAATAACCTCGTATTTTTAATTTCCATCTTAATTTCGGCCCTCGGGACTTTTATTCTCTATCAGTACCCGGAGTGGTATGTAATAAATTCTCTTGGCGCGCTTCTATCAGCAGGAATTGCAGCGATCTTCGGGTCATCTCTTTCTGTCATCCCTGTAATAGTACTCCTTGTTCTACTGGCCATTTATGATGCAATCTCAGTATACCGGACAAAACATATGATAACCCTGGCAGAGGGCGTTATCAAAGAAAAAGCACCAATTCTTTTCATTATTCCAAAGAAACGTGACTTCTCTTATATAAAGGAAGGAATTGGCGAGATAAATGAAGGAGGAGAGAGGGGGGCATATATCATGGGTATGGGCGACCTGATTATGCCTTCAATTCTTGTCGTTTCAAGCCAGGTCTTCCTTGGAAAACCGGGTCAATTTATGAGTCTGCCAACAGCAGGTGCGATTATTGGCTCACTCTTTGGTATGTTGATACTTCTTACGGTTGTTGGAAAAGGAAAACCACAGGCTGGTCTTCCTCCACTTAATGGCTGTACAATTGCCGGCTTTCTTCTCGGGCTTTTTCTTTCTTCACTATAAAATATTCTTTTGCATGGGACTCAATTAGCGTAAGGACTTCATTAATTCCTTCACCGGTCTCTGTAGACATTAGGGGATATCCTTCACCCGGACAAATATCTGATTTGTTAGAAATGGCAATTAGAGGCGCATTAAGTGTATTTTTCACTTCTTCGAGTAACACCAGCTGATTAGTTAAAGGGTAACCACAATGTTCACTCGGGTCTAATAGAAAGATTACCAGGTTTGCAAGATGATTGAGTGCAGACAAAGCCTGCAGTTCTATTGGATTTCTTTCATCTGAAGGTCTGTCAAGAATACCAGGTGTATCGATAAACTGAACTCTTTCTCTTCCGGATTCACGAATGCCAACAATTACGCCCTTTGTTGTGAAGGGGTAACGGGCAATCTCAGGTTTTGCTGTTGAAACAGACTTAATAAAAGAGGACTTTCCGACATTTGGATAACCTCCGACCACAACAGTAAAAGTATCTTCAATGTGTGGGAGAAGCCTCAGGACATTGCGCACTTCATTCAGAAAGATTAATTGATTGTCTATCTGGTGTACAACAGAAGAAAGTCTTGCAATCGCCTGTCTCCTTTTTCCAGGATCCTCGCCAGACTTTCTTGTTGCAATGACCATTGCATTTCTCTTATCGCGGGACCATCGTGCAGCCCACCCAACTGCACCCAGGGCCTTTTTTAACCGGTCCATGCCGAAAAGATATCCGGCTGTTTCATAGTAAAAAGGAGGAAGATCTTCAAATTCCGGGAATGACCGCATTACAGCGACAAGGCGGTCATGGACCGCCATATATACCGCACGCACAAACTCCTCATTGGCCCGCGCTACATTATGCTTTTTCTTCATCCTCACTGCTGCTCGTCTAAGTGCTTTTCCTAATACTTCATCAGCAGTAGGGACAGTAGGTATTCTTTCAAACTCCACGCGGGTTCAACCTGATGTATTTATAAGAGCTATAGAGATTAATCATTATGGAGCTATCGGCAATTCAGAAAGACATTCTTGTCACTCTGATTAGTCTCTACCAAAAATACTCAGGGCCCATAAAAGGGGAGGAAATTGCCGAGGTCATTAAAAGAAACCCGGGAACCGTTAGAAACCAGATGCAGGCTTTAAAAGCAATCGGACTTGTAGATGGAATACCAGGTCCGAGGGGAGGGTATACCCCTACTTCTCAAACCTACAAAGAGCTCAACCTGTATCATTCTGATCAGTTCTTCAATGTCAACATTTTAAGAAAAGGGAAGCTCGCTGAAGGAATTTACGCCACTGAAGTCGCTTTTACAACTCTATGCAACCCTGACCTGTGTCATGCGCAGATAAAAGTGCAGGGAAGCATGAAAATGTTTGAAATAGGTGATGAGGTAACTATAGGACCGACGCCAGTTAACAAACTCCTAATACGCGGTGAATTATTTGGAAAGGATGAAGCTGCAAACACTCTTCTTATTACAATAAATGAGATGATCTCACTTCCAAAGCAACCAATCCGGTATTATATGTCAGCTCCACTTATCACGGTAACTCCCGATACAAGCTTGAAAGTAGCAATTGGTATCTGTAATACTAAACATATCCACGGAATTCCGGTTGTAAATGATGATTGCCTCCTTGGCATACTTACATTAAGTGATATAATAAGGGCTCTTGATTCGTCTGTTACTCTTGATACTCCCATTGAAACACTAATGACAAGGGAAGTTGTCACTGCAGCATCGGATATACGCCTTTACGAGGTTATCACAACATTTAAAGAGAGAAAAATTGGAAGACTGATAGTTGTTGAAGACAAACGCCCGATCGGAATTTTGACTCAGTCTGATATCATCAGGGTTTTTCCATCCCTTTGATACAACTTTACTAAAATTTTTTACCTGGCATACAAAAACTTAATAGCTTCAACATGGATAATGAGTTTCAGTACTTAATGTCTTCGAATCAAAGGAAAAAAAATAGGAGAAATTTATGCCTGAAGAAGATTCTGTAACCACCGGAAAAAGTGAAAGATCACCCGACCTGCAAGGGCTTCGTGAAGAGATAATAACAATGCTTGCTCAACAAAGGGCCGGAGATTTCGAGGCCGTTATACCTCTTGAAAAACTCAGGGGTGATGAGAAGGATATAGGAGCTGCATTCAACGAACTATCACAGATACATGTAGGGAATATTTTATCGATGCTGGAAGTGGTCTCTGCATATGCGGATGGAGATTTTTCACCTGTATTAAAAAGACTTCCAGGAAAACAGGTCTATGCGAATGAGAAGATGGACCTGCTCCGAAAGAACCTGCGATCCTTGAACGAAGATATGGAATTCCTCACAAAAGGAGCTTTTGAAGGTCGGCTTGACATACGGGTAGATGCGACCAGACACATCGGGGATTATCGCAAGATAATTGATGGCGTTAATACCACTCTTGATGCCTTCATCGGCCCGTTTAATGTAGCTGCTGAATATATGGAGAGAATTAGTGAAGGGGATGTTCCACAGAAGATAACTGAACAATATCGTGGTGACTTTAACGAGATTAAAAATAACTTAAACCAGTTAATTGATGTCATCATACTGCGGGGTCAGGATATCGATATGCTGACGAATGCTGGCCTTGAAGGCAGACTTGATACCCGTGGAGACACGTCTAAGTACCATGGATATCACGGTGGCATGATTGATAAGATAAACAAGATGCTCGACGCATATATAGGGCCATTCAATGTTTCAGCTGAGTATATTGAAAGGATAAGTGAAGGGGATGTTCCACAGAAGATAACCGAACAATATCGTGGGGATTTCAATGAGATTAAAAATAATTTAAATAAACTCATTGATGTCGTGAATATGAGAAACGCGGACATTCAACTGCTTATCAATGCTGCTACGGAAGGTAAACTTGACGTAAGGGCTGATTCTACCAAATACAATGGACTTAACGGAAAGATGATAAACGGTATAAACGCGATTCTCGATGCATTTATCGGCCCATTCAATGTCTCTGCTGAATATATAGAAAGAATCAGTGAAGGGGATATACCGCAGAAAATCACAGATAACTACCGTGGAGACTTCAATGAGATTAAAAATAATTTAAATAAACTCATTGATGTTGTGAATATGAGAAATGCGGATGTTCAACTTCTTATAAGTGCAGCCACGGAAGGTAAACTTGACGTAAGAGCGGACTCCACCAAATACCACGGACTTAACGGAAAGATGATTGATGGGATCAATGCAATGCTTGACACTTTCATCGGCCCATTCAATGTCTCTGCTGAGTATATTGAACGAATCAGTGAAGGAGATGTCCCACAGAAAATTACAGATAACTACAAAGGAGATTTCAATGAGATTAAGAATAACTTAAATAAACTCATTGATGTTGTGAATATGAGAAATGCGGATGTTCAACTTCTTATAAGTGCAGCCACGGAAGGTAAACTTGACGTAAGAGCGGACTCCACCAAATACCACGGACTTAACGGAAAGATGAT
>CAIYHQ010000062.1 GCA_903926075.1 uncultured Methanomicrobiales archaeon | reverse complement strand
GTCTAATTAATTTGAGAATTCCAAGTGAAATATCACTTGAAGAACTCCTCAAAGTATTGGTTGATGCAAATGTGTATTTAAGGAAACCCGACCCCAATATAATTTAATTTTTTTAAACGCACATTGTTTTTCATAGGAAATAAAGGGCTCTTTTATAGCAAAAAAAAAATGTGGGAGTGACAATATGGATAATTCAGGGGTGTCTGTTAAAGAAATAAAACAGCGAATTTTTGATATAATACCTGTTTTACGCTGGCTTCCATTGTATGACAAGCGATGGTTAAAGTTTGACATAATAGCCGGGCTAACCCTTGCTGCCTTTGCAATCCCGGATAACATGGCCTATGCTACTCTTGCCGGTCTTCCTCCTGTATATGGGCTGTATACTGGCATAATGGCCCCTCTTGCATACTTTGTCTTTGCATCATCACGCCATGCCTCAGTCGGACCAAGTTCTTCTGAGGCTATCATGGTTGGAACATTTCTCGCAGCTATTGCCATAAGTACCCCTGCACAGTATATCGGGCTCGTTGCTCTAACCGCAATTCTTGTTGGAATTATCTCCCTCGCAGCGTGGACACTAAAGCTTGGATTTCTTGTAAACCTTATTTCAGGACCGGTGATGAAAGGGTTTTTAATAGGGAGCGGAATTACGATAATTGTAAGTCAAATCCCAAAAATTCTTGGCCTGTCCGGGGCCCCGGTGTCAGTTTTTGGAAAAATCCTCTTTGTTTTTGGGCATATTACAGAAATAAATGTTTTTGCACTTGCTCTTGGCATCGGTGCACTTCTCCTTTTTTTTGCTCTTGAACACAAATTTCCCCGTTTGCCGGGTTCACTAATAGTGGTCATACTTTCAATCATCCTTGTTGGGTTAACAAATCTCGTAGATCGGGGGGTTGAGATTGTAGGGACCATTCCTCAGGGTCTTCCAACAATAAGTATCCCTGTTTATTCCATGGGCGACGTCCAATATGTCTTCCCACTTGCAATTGGTCTATTTGTCCTCTCTTTTGTTGAATTAAGCACAATTGCCCGGACATATGCAAAAGCACACGAGTATGAAATAGACAACAACCAGGAACTCCTTGCACTCGGTTCAAGCAGTATTTTTGTTGGTATTAGCCAGGGATTTCCGATTTCAGGTAGTTTTTCAAAGACAGCAGTGAATGACAGGAACGGTGCAAAGACCCAGCTTGCTGGAGTATTTGCAGCTGGAGTTGTAGTCCTCGTAGTACTCTTTCTTACCGGATTTTTTTATTATCTCGCAGAACCGGTTATCGCAGCACTTATCATCGTTTCTGTTTACAAGATGGTCGACATACCAAGCCTTGAACGAATTGGGCATATTAATAAAAACGAGGTTTATATTGCCCTTATCGCCCTTGTTGGCGTTTTGATATTCGGGATCCTTGCAGGTGTACTTATTGGGGCTGCTCTTTCTCTCCTTGAAATATTATCTCGTTTCACATTCCCTCATATGGTCGTTGTCGGAAGGATTCCAGGCACAAACATCTTTGGTGAGATCGGGCGTGAACCTGAAAAAGAGGTGGTCCGGGGTGTATTTATCTTTCGCATTGATGCTCCGCTTATCTTTACAAATGCTGAAACTTTCAAGGAACGTTTTTTACAAGATCTCAGGCGTGAGGAGAGACCACTTCATCTTGCAATAATCGACCTCCAATCATCTCCGATTATCGATGTTACTTCGGTTGATATGATCCGGGACCTTATCTCGGAACTTAATCGGAATGGGATTACAATTCGTATTGCCAATGCCTCTGGACAGGTAAGAGATGTTCTGAGGGCCGGAGGTATAGAGGACAAGGTAGGAAAACTGGATGTTACAACTAATATCCCTGCACTCATTAAGGCGAGCGATAATATTAATCCTGCACTTCATTGAAAGACGAGTGATAAAAAGGATATTTTTTAAAAAAGGTTAATTTCTAATTTATTAGTCCAAAAGCCTTTTTTGTACCTGGCAGTGAGCAATAGAGAAGTACCAGGGCTGATATTATGATGATCGGAGCCATTGCCTCCCAGGATGAAGCCCCTAGGACACAGACTATTCCATATATGAGGTTAAAGATAGCAATGAAATACATAAACATGTATCCTGACGGGTGTAACTGCATCAACATCCCGGCTACACCTAGCCATACCAACACTAAAAATCCCCAGATAATGGCCCCAATGAGGCTGAACTGGAAGAATGCAACAGATCCAATGTAGACTGGAATAATGTGCAACATCTGAAGGGTATAGATAAACGCATTTAAAGCTCCAATTAAGGCAAGTATAGCGAGAATGGTAACTCCTATAGGTCTTTCTTTTGTCATGACTTTATTAACTCCTGTAAACAATAAATAGATTATATCGAGAGTATTATAGTTAGTTGCATAACATTTTCAAACAATAAGGGGCGCTCAAGAATCTTTTAGCCCAACCCAAAATATATGAATTACTTGTCACTTTGTCATAAAATTCCTCACAAATTTTTGCCTTAAGATGATCTACATCCTGAATAAATAATGTTGACAGATATCGTCGTATTGCTCTCCATATTTGTTCTATTGGATTTAAATCAGGGGAATAAGGGGGGAGAAAAATCAATTTAATATTGTTTTGCATTGCAAACTCCTTGACCAGTTTTGATCGGTGCGATGAAAAATTATCAAGAATTAGCACAATTCTTTTACCAGGATTTGCAACTACAAATTCTTTTAAAACATCACAAATATCTTCTTTTTTTGAGTGTTCTCTGAAGGTCAATATGGAATTACCGTTAGGGGAGTAAATACCAAATGTATTTGCTCTGAATTTTGATGCATTCTTAATTATAGGCGTATTTTCAAAATACCAAACCCTTTGAGTATTAGCTGTTGTTTGGGGTGAGGTTTCATCTAAAAATCCGATAATGGTGTTTTTACTCATCTTGGGAAGTTTTTTTTTAGAAGTTTTTCGGCATCGGGTGGCCGACGATAATCCTGAGGGTAAGATTTTCCAAATTGCATTTTTAGTTTACGCAAAATACGCCTAATTTGGTCTAAACTGTAAGTAATATTGAATTCATGTTGAACAAGCTGCTTAACCTCATTTGTTGTCCAATGATCATGTGAACGCAATATTTCCTCTAATGTCTTTTTTTGTTGATCCGTTAACTTTGAAGGTTTTCCCCCAGCATACTTAGGAGCTAATCCTGCATAACCTTCTAAGTTCCATCTTTCTTGCCATTTATACCCAGTTGCAAGTGATATACCATCAGTTTACAGGATTCAACCACGCTTTTACCCGAATATCGCATATTTATAAATAATAATCGTTTCAGAATTTTTGCGCCGAGAGAATATTCCTTTATTTTTTGCGACAATTCAGGGGCAGAAATGTGCCTTATAATTTCAATCTGTTCGACATTTACCATATAATAATATTATACTTAATATTATAGAAAGTATTGCAACATACTATAATATGTGTCTACCGTGTAAGATCCTAATAAATTCTCCCGATTGTATTTCTTTCTTCCCCCCCTTATTTGCGAGAATAAGAATCCTTGTACTACAACTGGTAAGCCGTTTTGCTTCATTTACCGGACTTGTTTACAATAAACTTTTAACTTTTCCTTGGTAATAGAGCGAACCTCAAAGGGAAACTATTACAAAGATAGTGGAAACAAGTGTGTATCTTGTCGAATTAAAAAACTTGATCAAAAAAAAAAAGATTAAATTGAGGACAAGATAAAGAATCGCGTAGAATATTTTGAACAAATGCTGGGAAAGGATTTGTAAAATTTATACATCGTTTACCAGTTGATGACTGGAAGAGTAAATATTCTTTGAAAAACTATTATCTGGAATACAATTGCAAGTAAGATAAATATCAAGGTGATTATTGGCCATTTCCATTTTCCTGCTATACCTGCAAAAAATAGTACAAGGGCACCAAATACGGTACTAAGGACATAATTGTCACTATTTTCATTAGCCTGCCGGGTGATATCCATTTTATCAGACATATTCATTTTTATTTGCGCCAGTTCTTTTGTTGTTTCCAATTCATAACTATTGAGCGAAAAAGGTGTCCCGTCAGGGATTTCCCCAGGTTTGGCACTATTTAACCATTCATTAAATGCTGGCTTGAATTCATCACGAAAGTGTTTTTGAAGAAATATCTTTCTTTGAGTTGCGTTGTCTGATGCAGCTTGTAACCAGGAAAGAAAAAGGTTTACATCAATAGTCCTGAGAGAATTATCATTATCTGTAAGGCGGATGGATTCAGCCTGCAAAAGAGCAATCGCACCAACACTCTCCATCTGTACATTACCCCATGCTGTGGCCTCGAACACACACCAGGCTGATGTTATTGATGCGGTTCCTAATAAGAGGAGCACTGTAATCTCAATAATCCTTTGGACCTTTTGTTTTTTATCTTCAGGAGGTATCTTCGATTTTTTATCAGCCCTTATAATTCCGGAGGTTTTCAAGAATGAAAAAATATCCATACCTTAACTGTCCAAAAAGTTTGTTTTTGTTGGAATTACAGGTTCAGATTCATAGCCCTCAAAGAATAAAATCCCTTCAGATTTGTTTGAAGAAGAATTAAGACATAGGGCTTGTTTCTTTACTTTAATCGTGTAAAACCCGGGAAGAATCTTACGTTTAATATTGTCTTCTGATTCTGAAAAGTTGTTGCACCCCTTCGTTATATTTATTTCTGGCCCTTGCTTGAGATAGCCCTGAAGGAATTGTTTATCGTCTTTATAGAGAGTATATGGGACACTAGTTGATCCACCATCCCAGCGGTAATATGTTTCTAGTTCATATGCATAGAATGACTTGTTAACCCTCACACTTGCATTATATGCAGTCTGGTTACAGCAGACTGATGATGGATCAACTCCACCAACGACTACACTAAACTGAGTATCCAGGGTTTTAACAGGCAATTTAACAATTTTATCTGCTAGAACATTGAAGTTTTTAAATTCCGTTGATTCATCATCCAATTCAGCAGTTATTGAGTGTGTTCCTGCCGGAACACCAGTGATAAGTGAGGGAGTAGTACCTGAGAATTTCCCATCAATATAGATAATTGCTCCAGGGTCCCATTCTCCCGTATCAATGCTACCTGTCGGGGTTGTTGATGTCACTACAGTGAATACAAGGGTTGGCTTGATAGTAGTCTCCTGAGTTGTAAAAACCCCGGTTCCAGTGGATGTTACTGAAACATTTCCGGTTGGTTTTGGAATACTGGTTTCATTAGGGTTGGTAGGTTCAACAGGTATTGTTCCTGTGCTAGTAGGTTTGACGGTAGTAGAAACAGTAGTAGGATGAGTAGTCTCGTGAGTAGTTTCGGTACCGGTTACTTCAATTGTTTCTGTGCTAGTAGGTTTGAAAGTAGTAACAACAGTGGTAGGATGAGTAGTCTCGTGAGTAGTTTCGGTACCGGTTACTTCAATTGTTTCTGTGCTAGTAGGGTTGACAGTAGTAGTAACAGTAGTTGGTTTGGTAGTAGTAGTAACAGTAGTTGGTTTGGTAGTAGTAGCAACAGTAGTTGGTTTGGTAGTAGTAGTAACAGTAGTTGGTTTGGTAGTAGTAGCAACAGTAGTTG
>CAIYHQ010000061.1 GCA_903926075.1 uncultured Methanomicrobiales archaeon | reverse complement strand
GTCTAATTAATTTGAGAATTCCAAGTGAAATATCACTTGAAGAACTCCTCAAAGTATTGGTTGATGCAAATGTGTATTTAAGGAAACCCGACCCCAATATAATTTAATTTTTTTAAACGCACATTGTTTTTCATAGGAAATCAGCTAAAGAATTGCTGGGACTTGAGAGTCATCTGATTGGAGAAAAACTGGAATACCTAAACCTGGATATCTTCTCCTCACAAAAAGTCCTTGAAGGCCTAAAAAGAGTAACTTCGGATAAAGTCTATCGTTTCGAAACTGCTTATGAGCGTAAAAACGGGTGTTTCTGGTATTCTCTTTCAATATTGAACTTTTCATTCAAACCCGGTAATCTATCAATCGCTCTCGTGGCTGAGGATATCACCGAAAAGGTAAAATTCAAAATTTCTCTTGAGGAAGCAAACAGGTACCACCGCGGTCTTATTGAAGCTAGTATAGACCCTTTTATCATTATATCGCCAGAGGGTAAAATTACAGATGTAAATATCGCAACAATGAATATTACTGGTTGCAGTAGAGAAGATCTTATCGGTTCAAATTTCATAGAATACTTTACAGATCCTCCAAAAGCTCTTCAAGGGTACCTCTCTGTATTTAAAACCGGACAAGTACGTCATTATCCCCTCGAAATTCTACATACAGACGGTCATGTTACCCCGGTTCGTTATAATGCTTCATTATACTTCGATGAAAACAGGAATATTAAAGGTATATTTATAGTAGCAAGGGACATTACACAGATTAAAAAGGCCGAAGAAGAACTTATTTTGTTTAAATCAATAATTGAAAAAACAAATGAAGCTGTAGCAATAAGCGACCATGAAGGAAAATTACTCTATATTAACAATAGTCATGAAAAACTTTTTGGGCGCAATTATGACGAGGCACTAAAACTCAATTATAGGGATTACTATCCCCCTGAATCAATTGAGATTTTAAATAATCAAGTAAACCCGTTACTCAGACAAGGTGAAAGTTGGGAGGGAGAGCTTAAGGCTTTTGATGTCAATGGGAGACAATTTACACTTTGGGAACGTGCTGACTCAATTTTGGATAAAAATGGGAATATGTTGTATGCATTTGGATTGATGCATGATATAAGTGAGAGGATAAAAAAACACAAGATGCCCTGAAAAGAGTAAATTAGGAAAAATCACCAACTTTTATTAGTCCAACATTGTCTATTACATAAGGTGTTTTCTGAATGAGAGCCTCCCTTGGAGCACTTCCAGAAAAAACACCTATACATGCTTTAAGACCAGACCGTTCTCCTAATTCCATATCAACTTCTTCAAATGCCTGAACACATTGATCATGAGTACAGGTATAACCCAAAGATAAAAGATAATCTTCACCTGCCCTCATTATATCTTCCCGTTTTTTAACACCCACCGGGCCGCATTCGTTCACCTTTTTAGTAGTTATATCAATACCCATAATCGATACTAGGTTTAAAACGTCCTCATCACTTAAGTTAAAACATTTAGTTATAGCCTCTGCACGCATATAAGTCGCTTTTACACAATATGAGTTTAAATCTATGAGTGTTCCGTCTTTGTCAAATATAACAAGGTCAATCCCAGATAACATATTATTCCCTATTATAAGTGAAACCATTGTTTTTCCTCCCATATAATATAAAAACCACTTTTATTAGAATCATATTACTTTTATTTTAAACCGATACCTGTATTGGTGTTAACATCTAACTATTGAAAAGTAACAGTATCCGGAGGGGATAACCTGCCTTTTGAATGTGAGCAATGCGGTGAATGCTGCAGTTATCTTGGCCAGTTATTTGAGATTATTGAGACATATGGTAATTACTCGTTTCTCGCCCGGAACCAGTATACCGGAGAGAAATACCCGGTATCGGTCACTCCTCTCCTGTATCACCTGTACGATGACCGGGAAATATTCTATGAGCGTCCGGAAGCATGCCCATTTTTCAGGAAAAATCATGAAAACGGACTTTATTATTGTACAGTCCACCTGACCCGGCCTGATATCTGCCGTGAATATGGCTGCTGGCGGTTTCTTATCCTTGATTCACAAGGAAATCGGGCAGGGAGGGTGATGAAGAGAAGGCACCTGCATGCTGAAAATTCCCGACTTCTGCAGATATGGGAGTCGGAGATTCGTACTCTTCATGAAGATGATGACGATATATGGGACCGGAAAATGCGTGAGATCGTGAAAAAAGCCGGGTTTATTATTAGGGAATAATATCCAGCTTTAAAACAGATCACTATAGCAACATTGTTTTTTTAAGGGGACCAATGCCTCGAATCAACTATCCGGTCTTCAAGGTTTTATAAATAAAAGGCAAAAAAAGGTAAAAAAATTTATCGACTTATTAAGACTTCAATTAACCCGGCCTATACCAATCTGCATTAGATCCTCACTTACAATAAGGTTCCCTGAAAAATTCCGCTTTGCTTCCAGCAAATGTGAAATCGGAGTGTTTCCTGGAACTATATGATTGAGAACAAGAGTCCTGACCCTGCACGCCTCTGCTACAGCTCCGACATCCTCAATAGATGTATGAGACTCCAACATATGCGTTTTTAGTGCATCCATCTGGCTTCCCGGTTTAGGGGTTCCAAACTTTTGGTCTATCCAGGCCTTATCAATAACCTCATGAACCAGAATGTCTGCACCGTTAGCGAGCCTCTCTAAGTTACCATTGGTGTCAGGGCCGGTATCGCCAGAAAAAACTATGGACCCGTCTTCGGTGTCGAATCTGTATGCAAAGGACTGAAATACCTGATGATGGTCAACGAGTGTGGCCGTTACATGGACCAGGTTATCTTTGTAAACTTCAAAGGGTTCCATCGCCGGGCATGTGCCATTGTTTGGGTCCAGGACAGAAACCGGCAGTGGGATATCCCCTGGTTCAGTTCCTCCGATCTCTTTAACCTCGACAAGGCTTCTGAAGTCAGGATATCCATCGTCCAGCGTTACATCATTTATGGTCTGGGCGAAGGCCTGCCAGATAAGATTCGTCATCTGCCTCGTTCCTGGAGTAGGAGTAATATTTTCGGGATTTGCACTGTCTGTATAAATTACCTGTCCACCTTTTTTAGTGAAACTGGTTTTATCGGCTTCTAATTGTCCCCGGTTGCTGGGTCCGAATACCTTTAATGGGGTAGTTATGGTTTTATTTGTTAAAGGATCTGTGTAAGTACCAAGACCAGCTCCTGGGCCTATCAGCAGGAGCGTGGGATAATCTGCAGTATGGTCCTGATGAAGGTGAGTAAAGAAGAGCGCTATTACATTTTTAAGAAAAGTGGAGGAGCCATCCTCAATTTTACCGCCAGGAGAATTGACAAAATTGCCAGTATTGAAGGCCTGGGCCAGGCGATAAGTGGAACCCTGTCCCAGGTCGATTAAGTAGATGGTGTTTCCAACAACGAGGGCTGAAGAGGAACTTGTGCGGTTTGAACCGGGCCACCAGGATAAACCACCTGTTGAGCCAAGAAGTATTAGACGAGTTCTGTAATTTTCTGCACTGGAACTGGCTATAACAGTGATAGGTCTATCTTTAACAGAAGTTACATCTTTTCCGGAACTATTTGCAACAGTTTGTATATTCCGTGTGGTTTCTTTATTGATGGCATTTTTTGCTATCTCACCTGTGACGACACTACCAACAGATATCAGGGCAACCAGTATAAAAGTCAACCATATCCTTTGTGAATACATATCTTTTGCACTTCCTGTAAAGGATTAATTAATATCATTTATTGAGAGTTAATGTATTATTATATTCGTCATGGTCTTCCATTCCTATATTATGAATTTTTAAAAAAAGTTGAGAGAACGTATCGAGAATAACCTATAAATCAATATTTTCTTTCCTGTAGATTTGCTAAAAATCATAGAAAATGGATCTCTTTACCTTCGGTTCGAAGGGCGAACCTAATAAGTATTATTTGGTTTTGCGATAATAACGTTCATGGTAAAAATCGTATGGGACTATGATAACAAAATAAGTTTTTTTCAGGTATGGCTCTTTTAAGTATTCTTAATATTGTATTGATTATCGCAAATCAAAACCAATTCCTTTTCAATTGGTATATCCTCGGTATTTCGATAGTTATAATATTCATAATGGAAATTATGAAGAATCGATACAAATTCGACATGAGGTGTTGAATTCCCCATCTTATAGTGATGTTGAAGATTATTGCCAGGTTCAGAAGTTTTGTCAATAATTAAAAATGTTATATCTTAATACGACACATTTTTATGGTTAGAAAATATTGGAATATTTCGAAACATATTTATTCCGACAGATTATTAAAATATAGATGAATTTTAAATCTTTGATCTCAATCCTTTTTGTAGCAGGATTCTTTGTTTTACTTGCTTCAGCATCGAATTCGAATCTTAAGTCTTCGAATGATAATGTTCTTGTAGATCTTATAAACAAATTTTTTTCTGAGGTTAATCCACTAGCAACAGATTTTATTTATCAAATGGAGGCCAACAATTTAATTAACGCACAAAATGATTTGAATTCACTAACAAGTAGTACTACAGATTACAAAAATAGGATAAATAACTTAGTAGTTAGTCAAGATATGTCATCTTTAAAAAATGCCTTTTTAGTTTTTCTGGATGATGTAATGAAAGAAGCTTCAATTTATAATACTGTTATGTCTGATTATAATATTGGAAATTCTAATCTAGCCTCTCAGCATTTATCTGATGTTTTCCCAGTACAAACAAAAGAAAAAACTGATATTAGTTTAGTTGTATCATTATTTCCATCAAAAAACTCAACATCTTCTTCCTCCTCAATTACATCACCTACAACAACACCCATAAAAAATAAAACAACTACAATAACAACAACAGCTAAAATAACGAAAACACCTATCAAAAATAAAACAGTTACAATAAAAACAACACTCATTAAAAATAAAACAGTTACAATAACAACAGCACCAATCAAAAATAAAACAGTTACAATAACAACAACACCTACAGAAAACTAAACACTTTTTTAATTAATAACCATTTTTCATTTTAGGTTTTATATCAGGCATAGCTGAAAATGTCAACCTATGAAGAGTTGATAACCTACATGTTTTTAGGGGAGTCTACATTGCAATGATTATGTAATAAATAAATATCCAAAGCTAGATTTGCCAGGGTTAGCACTTAGTTAAATGTAAAGTGGCTTTTTTACCTGGCCGCTTCCTTCGGACGAATGATAAGTTGAACCTATTTTTATCCTCTATAGTGGAAAGACAGGGAATATCAGCCTTCTCTGTGTTGGGTAAGGATATTATTATGGGGTGGGCACTTTCACTGGCTCAAAATCGCCGATATGTACAAGAGTACCATTCTGTATCATCATCAATGTGACTGATTTTACCGGAATATGGTTATTACCGGAATAGGACAGGTTTCCGGTAACACCCGTATAGAATGTAATATTTGCCATTCCATCCGGGAACGCAAGGGGAGAATCTGAATTACGGATAGCTTCGGCGACAACCATTACAGTATCATAGCCAAGACCGGCAAAGGGAACTGCAGAGCTATTGTATTCCTCCATATACCTGGCCATAAAATTATGTTGTTTTTCATTTGTTGACAAAGGATTAAACCAGGTATGTGTCGTATAGAACACGTTATCAACTCCATTTGCTCCACCCGTAAGAAGAGCAGGGGAATCATATCCATCTCCTCCCATGACCGGCATTGTAAAACCGGCATTGCGGATCTCCTGAATTACCGGCTTTGCATCTGCCCATGTCTCGGCTGATAAAAAAATAATGTCAGGGCTGGGGGACAATGTAGAAAGGTTTGCGACTTGAGACGAAAAATTAGTGTCCGTGCTGTGGAACGTGTCAATTTTTTGCACTGTCCTGTTCAGATCCAGAAATCGCGTCTTGAAATAACCTGCAAGAAGTGTTGGATATTGTTTATCTGACTCGTAGAGGATGTATATATTCTCTGCATGGAGTGGGCCGGCTGCGTATTCGGCACCGACAGCAGCCTGGGTGTTATCGCCCATACAGGCAAGGTAGAGGTATTCAGGGACCTGATCTGGCAGGCGGGGGGATGTAGCACCCGATGTGACAAAGTAAATTTTCGCCGATGCAGCGGCCTTCGCTGCAGGAAGGGCTTGATCAGGATTTGAGAGCCCGATAATAATCGGAACTCTCCCAGATTCTGCAAGCTCAGTAACCCCTGCTATAACAGCACTGGTATTTGATTTACCGTCTTTGACTATAAGTTCAAGAGGCTTTCCATGGATTCCTCCCTGCTCATTAATCTCTTTCACCGCGAGTTTTGCACCCTGCATCGACGGAATATCAAAGGTCGCTTCTGATCCTTCAAGATTATAAACAGCACCAATTCTGATCGTTTCATTACTGGAATTTGGTAGGGAGTTAACACCTGAAGGTATGCTGTTTTTCACAGGTGAAGTACAACCTGAAAAAAAAATGACACCAATCATTGTAAAGACGACGAATACAGCCAAAATATTTTCATTGAGATTTTTCATATTATAGTCATTATTGATAATGTTATACAAAAATATTTGTAATATTTTATTGTCTTCAACCTTTTTTACTGACAGTCCCTTCAGTTAAAGGTTGATACCGGCCTCTCTATTAACTGCAATCAATGTTAATGAATGTCCAGTGTGGCTTGATGAGAATTCTATAGTCAGACACGGGGAAGAATAGGACTGTATTTTATCTTTGAACCTTGAAGATACAATTCCAAAATGAGTTATTTGTTCTCTAAAACAAGAAAGGCTATAATACTTTGATTCTGACCTTATTTATAATGGATATAACGCTTGTCTGTACAATGTTTGAAGAATTACCCAGGCAGGGTCCAGGTGTTGATGAATCTACCACTCATGCATGTTCACTAATCCCATCAGATTTTAAACCTGGAAAAACACTTGATATTGGGTGTGGGTCTGGTATGCAGACTCTCACCCTTGCCAAAATCTTTTCTGATTCCAAGATCACAGCATTAGATATTCATCAACCGTTTCTGGATGATCTTACTATGCGGGCAAAAGATGCCGGGTTAGAGGGAAATATTGTAACCCATCAGGCATCAATGGATAATCTGCCATTTGAAATGGCCTCATTTGATCTTATCTGGTCTGAAGGATCTGCATTTATCATGGGATTGTCCCTGGCACTCCAGTACTGGAAAAAATTTTTAAAACCTGACAGATACCTGGTAGTATCGGATTGTACTTGGTTTACTGATTCACCATCAGATGAATGCAGGGCATTTTTTGAGGAATTATGTCCTGATATGAAATCTGAATCAGGTACTGAAGAAATAATCTCCTCTGCAGGGTATAGGGCCATCAGTTCGTTTCGGCTCCCGGATTCAGGTTGGTGGGATAATTATTACTCTCCATTAAAAGAGAGAATGATACTATTGAAAGAGCGATATAAGGATAATGACGAGGCTCAGGCCTTTATTCGGGGGTTAGAAAAGGAGATGGATATCCATAGGAAATATTCAAAAGAATATGGTTACACGTTTTTTGTCCTAAAAAACTTAAAGTAAATATTTTATCATTAAATGCAATTCCGTGTGCAAATTTTTTTCGCCTGTGTTTGGTATTATAACATAATGCTATTAAATAACCAATAGTTATAATATAACTTATGGTTATAATTATATAGCGAAAATTCACCTTTTATTGAGGGAGTGATTTGAATGAAAGTGGAATCAGTGAAATTGGTATATTTCTCACCTACGGGAACAACGAAAGCGGTGGTTCAGAGTATTGCACATGGTATTCATCCAGTTATCATTGAGTTTATTGATATTACTACCCCTGGTGCCAGGAAAAAACCTTTAGAGACATCAGAAAAAGAATTGCTTATTGTTGCGGTTCCGGTTTATATGGGGAGGGTGCCTTCCATATTAATTGAATGGCTGAATGCAATTAAAGCTCATGATACCCCTGCCGCCTGTGTCGTTGTCTATGGCAATCGAGTGTATGACGATGCACTCCTTGAACTAAAAAATATCATGGTAACATGTGGATGTAAACCCATTGCAGGTGCAGCATTCATAGGGGAACACTCATTTTCCAATGCTGAAACACCAACGGCGGAAAACCGCCCTGATGCAAGTGACGAAAAATATGCAGAGTTATTTGGGCGAAAAATCCAGGAAAAAATTAATGCTATTTCAATAATTGACCTGATAGCTGATGTAAATATCCCCGGTTGCTACCCTTACCGGGGAGATTCAAAACTTTGGACCATTGATTTTATTGAGGTTAGTGATGCGTGTACACAGTGTGGGACTTGTGCAAAGGGATGCCCAGTTGGTGCTATAGGATCAGAGAATAGTAATTTTATCGATACTGAAAAATGCATCACGTGTTGCGCCTGCATCAAAAGATGTCCCAAACATGCAAGAACGATGAAACCCGGCCTTGTCAAAGATGCTTCGTTACGTTTAAGTACATTGTATAAAGAACGAAAGGAGCCTGAATACTTTTTATAATAAATTAATTCAGGTTGGCTATTAGAAGATCTTCCGGGTCATCGTTGGTACAAAAGAGGAATCATTACTGCCTGCAGAAAAATAATTAGTAAATAAAGGAATTTGGGTATGATCTGTTGTAAATTAACATTTATTGTGTAAGTATGGGTTAGATGGGGTAATAGAATGGGAATCGCCGAAAGAAGAAAAAGAGAAAAGGAACAGCGAAAGACTAAGATCCTTGATGCAGCTGAGCGTCTCTTTTTTTCAGGAAGTTATGAAGGTGTTTCTATGGATGACATCGCTCGCGAAGTTGAACTGAATAAGGCAACCATATATCTATATTTTGAAAATAAGGAAACTCTTTTCGCTTCTATCGTACTTCGTGGTGTTGAGATTCTAAAGGAAAAATACACGAATTGCATGGAAAAACAGGTTCCCGGAATTGTTAAGGTTACTATGATGGGCCAGGCCTATTACCAATTTTCACAGGAATACCCGGATTATCTCCGAGTGATTCACTTTTACGGGTCCGAACGTTTTTCCAGGGAAAATCCTTGTACCGCAGAGATTGGAAAGGGATATGGTACCTGCCGTTTAATCTTGCGGGATGCTATCCAGGAGGGAATCGATGACAGAACCATCCGGGCCGATCTTGATCCATTCCTGACCTCGATGTATCTTATGATCTCCTTTATGGGTATCCTCTCCATGGAAAATAAATGGAAACTTGTAATCGAGGCAGAGGGATTTAGCTACGAGCAGTTCACCAATGAATTCTTCCGGTTTATTACCCCTGCAATTTCTTCTGGTCTTTCTTCACCTTTGTAATCCTAAGCCATCCTAATTTTCCGATTGAAGTACTGAAGGAGGCTATATTCATTTAGTACTATCTTCTTATCACAGGGAATGCAACATTAAAAGGACTATGAAAGAACCGGGACAAAAATCAGGATATTACCTGCTTATATTCTCAATTGCTCTTGCAATCTTCATGGCAGCCCTTGACACCCTTATTGTCAATATCGCCCTCCCGACAATATCAGAATCATTTCATGTTTCATCAAGCGAGGTAAGCTGGGTAGCTACTGTATACCTCATGGTTATGGCAGGCTGTGTCCTCATTTTTGGGAAGATCTCTGACAATATTGGCTTTAAACGGATATTTCTGGCAGGGTTTGTCATCTTTGTTACGGGTTCTCTGATGTGCGGAATACTGCCTGTTCTTACCGGTTCATTTTTGGTACTTGTTGGTTCACGAGCATTTCAGGCAATTGGAGGGGCAATGATAACGGCTGTGCCGGTTGCAATGGTCACTGCATACATACCGATGGAGATGAGGGGGAAAGCCATGGGGCTGGTTGTTACGATGACGGCTCTCGGGGCTGCCCTCGGGCCGTCACTTGGTGGTATCCTGACAGAATACCTCTCATGGCAATGGATATTTTTTATTAACGTTCCTGTAGGGATAATTGCAATTATTCTCGGTTTATTGGTTATTCCTGATTCCGAACGAAGGAAATTGGAGCATGGGTTTGACTGGGGAGGTGCGGTTCTCATATTTATAGGGCTCGCCCTCCTACTTTTCGGAGTTTCGGAAGGGAATACGCGTGGATGGGGGAGTCCGGTCATTATCGGCTCGCTCGTTACATCAGTTATTATTCTTGCTCTCTTTATCTGGCATGAACTGAAATTCAAAGACCCGCTGCTCCAGGTCCACCTCTTCGGAGACAGGGACTTCTTTTTCTTTAATGCTGCATTCAGCCTCCTCATGTTTAGTGTTTCAGGTGTATTTTTTTTCATGCCGTTTTTTCTGAAATACGTCTGTGGTTATCCGACTGCCACTGCAGGCCTGATTCTCACCCCTTTCTCGATTTTCACAATGATCTCAGGCCTTATAGCCGGAATGCTTTATAATAGGACTGGAGGTCGGGTTCTTTTAATCGGGGCTTCAGTTATTACGGTGATTGGGTATTTCCTGCTTTTTACCATGAATGCCGGTACCCCGCCCGGTTTAATTGTAATATTTCTCGCAATTACAGGGTTTGGAGGTGGTCTTTTTGTCCCGCCAGTCTCGAATATGGTGATGACAATGGTATCAAGGCAGTACCAGGGAATGGTGTCGTCCCTGATGATGGTAGAACGATTTGGCCCCTTGACAATGGGAATTGCATTCTTTAACATGATCTTTGTCCAGGGAATGGCATTTTTCTCTAATTTTTTTAAGATCGGGATTGAAACTGGTGCTAATTTCCAGCTTAAAGCTCTTACCGCCTCATATGATGCAACATTCCTATGTATTTTTCTTATAGGACTTGGTGTTGTTCTCTTCTCATGGATGGCAAGATATAAAGTACATCCGGATTATATTGAGAAAAAAGATGAAAATACAGTAAAAAAGGATAAATTGAACTCGGCATAGTCTGATTATAAGAAAACTTCACTCTTACGATGGATATATATCTAAAAGCCTTTAATTCCAGACATGCCGGGATTAAAAAAAATCAGAGATTTATTCATACACATATTCGACGGTTCCGGGAAGCAAAATCAGATCACTTATAAAATACATTCCAGATATTATTCGTTTTACTGGGAGATCGGCAACTGGAGCGAGAGCATGATGGAAGAGTTGGAGATCCACGGGCCCGGTCCAGGCACCTTTGACTGACACATTACCAAGGTGATATTTAACAAGCTCGCGAATCTTTGGAGAGCCATCAACATCAGGAATCAGTTTTATCAGGTAATTCGGGGTATCAGCAAGTGATTTTTCAATCTCCCTCGCAGGAAGCGTTTTCCATTTGTATCCCATCGTCCCCCTTGCGACCTCAAGTTCTCCGTAAAAAAGTCTGCCAACGAGAGTATCTCTGCTTATCGGATCCACTCGCAATGTTGGAATGCCTGATTTCTTGGGAAATCCCCAGATTTCGCGTCCAGCTAGAATAGCAGGTTCATTATCAAGGTACATTGACAAGATAAAGAGTCCATTCTTCCCGTTATATTCAATCGGAATTACCTGGCCTGACTCGGTATAATCACCAAGACCCGTCGAGTCCGGCATCCTGATAAACTCGTACTTTACAATAGGATCTGTGATTGTAAGTGGATAAGGAACTTTTTCCTGTAGGGCAGTCAAATCAGTTTCATATGTTATGACAAAGTATTCCCTGTTCGTGAATACGTAAGGTGGAGTCGGATACGAAGGGGAGTCATGGGGCATGTAATTTCCCTTTTTATTTACATCCACTTTCCGTGATGGCCCAGATACCATTATATTGAGAGAGAGTAAAATCAGTGACATTTCTATGTTTGCAAACTCATTAAGCGACTTATTACATCCTCTACATGTCCATTAACCTTCACTTTTCTCCAAACTGCAACAATTACACCTTCCTCATCAATGATGAAGGTACTCCTCTCAACACCCATGTAGGTCTTACCGTACATTTTTTTCTCTTTCCAGACCTGGTAAGAGGTGAGAACCGTATGATCCGGGTCAGATAGTATAGGAAAACTTAGATCCAATTTTTGAGAGAATTTCTGATGGCTGTCTCGTGAATCCGGGCTTATACCAATTACATCTGTATCCATCTTTTTTATCTTTTCAATATCTTCATTAAACATCTTTGCTTCTAGAGTACATCCTGAAGTGTTATCTTTAGGATAGAAATATAAAACAAGATACCTACCCATGAAGTCCTTTAGACATATTTCCTTCTTGTCCATATCAGGGAGACAAAATTCAGGTGCCTTTAACCCTAACATGGGATCACCCTGGTTCACATTCATAAACATACTAAGATTTTCAGAGGTATCTAACTATACATTTTATATCTGGAAAATTCTGATAATCTAGAAGATTCAATGACAAATCGTGTCAAAATAACACCGATGCTCCGCTCACTAATCGAGAGCGGACTAAAGAGTGTCGAAGGTGAAATCTTCCTCTCCCCTCCACCTTCCTGCCCTTCATGTAACAGTAAATTGACCGGTTTTGATACAGTACAAAGACGATTTGCTACACTTATCAGGGATGGAGAAACAGAAAACATAATGGTGCAGGTAAAAAGATTTCAGTGCCTCGCATGCAAGAAAGTTTTTCCTGCTATAGCCCCATTTTACCCGGAAACGAGATACGGTAAGCCCGTCATAGATTTGGTGCGGGCATTACTCGAAACGAACTCAGCAAACAGGGTAACTGTAATTCTCCGTGAGATGGGAGTGTTTATAGACAGGGGAACAGTAATATCATATAAAAAACGTGATTTTGATAAGATAGGTGTTATGGATCTTTTTGGGTTCAAAATTCCCATTTCTGTAATCGAACTTACTACAATGAGTTAAAACTATCGCGCAATTTTTTTGGTGCATATTTTGAAACTGTTTTATGTGAATAAGATAACCTTTTAACAGACAATTATGACGAGATACATCTGCATTGAATGTGCATATATATACGATCCAAAGAAAGGGGACCCTACACAGAATATTCCTCCCGGGACACCATTTGAAAAATTACCAGAATCCTGGCGCTGTCCCGAATGCAAAATATCTATCCTGAAGCGTGGAGTCTTCCAGCCACTGGAAGATTGAACTTAATTATTATCGTTTTTTCAGCAATCAGCAGTGATCTATAAGGATTTGCAAGATAAGAAACACATTACTTGAGTATATAAATAATTTTCAAATTCATATGGGAAGATTTTACACTAATCCCACCAAATCTTACTTATTGGAGTTCATCCGATGGAGATTAATGGAGTAACAATTGATGACACCTATGCGGAAGCTTTTCCGGCATGGGTAGCATCAGTCCTTGTGACTGGAGCAACAAAAGAACTCGCTTTTAAGGCTGCAGACGAAGCAACTGGTTTTGCTACATCAGTAATAGGATGTGAGTCCGAAGCTGGAATTGAATGTTATATGCCCCCTAAAGAGACCCCTGACGGACGTCCAGGTTTTCTTATGATGCTTTCAAATCCAAAAAAGGAGAACAAAGATAAAGCAAGTAAGAGCCATAAAAACTTAAAGGATCAGCTTGTTGAACGGATAGCAGAGTGTATACTTACTGCCCCGACAGCAGCAGTTTTCAATGGTATGCCGGAAGCTTCAGAGAAAATACCAGTCAAACTTCATTTTTTTGGAGACGGCTATGAATACCAGAAATCAATCGGGGGCCGCAGTGTCTGGGCAATCCCGATAATGGGCGGAGAATTTATAATTGAGGAAGAAGTCGGTTGTATAAAGGGAATCGCAGGCGGTAACTTCTTTATAATGGCAGACAGCGTCATGGCAGCCCTTGTTGCATCTGAAGCAGCAGTTGAAGCCATAATGGAAGTAAAGGGAGCAATTACACCATTCCCTGGCGGTATAGTTGCCAGTGGTTCCAAAGTAGGAAGCAAAAAGTACAAATTCATGGGTGCGAGTACGAATGAACTATATTGCCCTACCTTACGCGAAAAGATTCCAGATTCAAAAGTTCCTGCAGGAGTAAACGGGATCTTTGAGATTGTAATCGATGGTTCCAGTGAAGGCTCTGTAGGAAAAGCTATGGCAGAAGGGATTAGAGCTGCATGCAGAGTCCCGGGTGTAAAACTGATATCAGCTGGAAATTATGGCGGAAGCCTGGGCCCCTTCAAGTTCGAATTACACAAACTGCTCTCAAATTGAGAGGAAAACACAAAATTTTTTAATTTATTCGTATTACGAAACGATCATAAATCGGGTCCCGGTTATTTTCCCAGATCTCAATTGTACGATCTTTACTTTTTATCCCTGATTTAATCATTTTAGCTTCATTTTCTGAGCCAACAGTGATCAGGGTGTCACCAGATATTGTTATTAGTTCCTCTATAATCTCTTTCCAGAGATCAAAGTTAAAGGAATAGATCTCTCCGAACATCAGACCAAGTCCAATTTCAGATTTAATGCCATAAAGGCCGGCAATTCTTGCATCTATCCAGCTGGTACTGTCTTTATTAAGCCTTCCACGCGATAGTCCTGATGCCAGAAGGTACTGATCATTATCAAATGAAGTTACCTCATAACCTGACTGCCGCATTACCAATGTCCCTATTCCTGACCCGCAACAGCAGTCGAGGGCACTTTTATTATTCCCGGAACCCCACACCTCATGAAGGAGGTCGCTGACCACTGGAATCCTCTCAGGGTTTACATCTTCAATTGCAGGTTCACTGAAAACAAGAAGTTCATTACTGAAGTACTCAGTAACTGCCTTATTCCATACAAGCGCTTCCTCCTCAAGAATTTCCCCTCCAATCTCTTCGAATCTCTCTAGTATCTTTGGACAGGGGCCACGGAGTGCAAGCGATGTTACAATCCACGAATCATTGTCATTTATAGCAAATGCGAGGAGATTTTCTTCCTGGTCGATAAGGAGTCTTGTGTCTTCACAAGGCCAGGTTATCAAAGATTCATGATACTCATCTTTAGGGAGTTCAGAAAAATAAGGCTCAATAAACCGGGCTCCGTCAATCTCCAATAATTCGTCGATTGTCATTATAAAAAAATTAAGAACTGATCTGAGCTGTCTGAGGCAACTCGACCTTTGACTTTATTATCTCTACTCTCCTTACCGGGAAGACCTCTTTTGCGGTCTTCAGGAGGTCCTTTGCAAGGTCTCCAGACAGGACTTCGCCATAAACTCCATTTAGGTCAAATGGTTTGAGTTCTTGAAGGGTCTGCTGGGTTAATAACTTTCTAATCTCATGCTCCTGAGAAAGGTTTGCATTCGTGAGCGTGAAGCAGGTTACAGTTATCCTTATAAATTTCCCGTCTTTTGTTGTGAACGGTACAAAACAGTCAATTCTTGAAGTGCGACGTTTTGTAAGGGAACGCATGTAGTCCCTGCTTATCTCATGCCCATAATACTCGGTATATGCAGAATCACCGGCAACATTTGAAATACGTAATTTCATCTTTATATGTTGTCTTGAAAAGTCATTTGTCAATTCTCCGAGAGTTGTCTGAAATACCCTGCCCACGACAGTTGAGGGGTCGCCAGATATAGTATCTCCTAGGTAAGCCTTGTTAAATGCTTCTGGTGCAAAAACCTTATACCAGCTCTTTGCTTTCCAACCTTCAACTCTCTTTCCAACTTGTTTCTTTTTTGCCATCCTATCACCTGCTTTTAACAGAATTTGAATACACTTTTTTCTCGACCAGCGTATTCCTTTATAAGTTCAGGCCAGCCTGCCATATCCAGCCCTTTTTGTGCTAGAAATGCAGCAGTCCAGCGTTCGAGTCCGATTCCGGAACAACCTGACCAGCATTCAGATCCACTTTGAATTTTCACATTAAACCCTTTGGGGTACTTATCGCCATTGATGCTTACATTCTGGAATTCGAGCCATGTTTCATTATAAGGGAGAAACGCTTCGTAATCCGTAGTCCCGATGCTTGAACAGCAGCCGGTACCTGTCTCTTTTACATCACCCAGAAGGCCTTCCTGTGCCATAAACCAGGGCGTTACTCTTGCGCAGCGCCAATCAAGTTCCATGATCTCAATGAACACCTTTTTGTAAGCTTCATGCAGAGACTCAGCGATAGCTACAGTCTCTTCAGGAGTACCCAGCCATAGTATCTCAATCCGGTGAAATTCATCCACGCGTTCAATTCCATGGATCCCTCCACTTTCATACCTGTGTGATGTGCCGCTCCTGTCAAATATTTTTGCAGGCAGACAATCATTTGTCAGGGTCTCACCCTGGAGAAAAGGCCAGAACGAGGGGCACTGAGCGTAACAGAGGCCTCCAATAGGCCCGTCAATTTTATCCCTGATAAGATCAACAGGAACTTCACCAGTAACTTTGAAATAGTCGGATACTTCTTCCCAGAAGAGAGGATCTCTTGTTTTTGGGACTGATACATAGTAGATCTCGGGATAAACTCCTTTTGCATGGCCTGATTTCATCCATACTTCCCAGGGTACGAGTTTTGGAAAGATCATCTCTGTAAAACCAAGCGGGCCGATAATCTTCTCCATAACAAGCCTTTCAAAAGCACGGAAGAGACGGACAGCTTCTGGGCCGTATATCCATTGACCACGCGAAAGACCATGTTTTATCCATCCCTTTGCAAGCATCTCGTCAGTCGGATTTTCCTTCTTTGACCTGTTTTTCTGTTCGCTTTCGAAAATCAGGTCCCAGTGTTCACCTTTACCGCCATATTGCGATGCCTCTGCCTTCTCCTCAATGAGTCTTAATATCCTGTCCGGAACTTTGTTCTCAAGATCAGAAGCAGAGAGTGAAAGGCTGATAATTAATTTATTTTCATCATTCCTTGCTGACTTAACAAATGGAAGTTTTGAAAGATTAGGAACAGGAACACCTGAATCAAGTGTAGCGGTTATATCATACGAGTGAACCTCGATTCCACGCACACCGACCCGGTACTTTCCAAGGATCTGTGCTAAATATTTTCTGAACCTGAAGAGTGCATCGTGAACCCGTGTATAAGTGCCGCTTTCAATTGTTATTTCGATATAATTCTCTTTTACAGTTATACCGGTTATACGGCCAATCTCGCTATCATCTATTCCGGATGGGACTCCCTTCCTGAATATTACATTATTAGCTTCCTCTGCGGCTTTCCTGATAATATCTTCAAAATCAGGGCTTATTATGGCACTTAACTGAACCGATGCCTTCAGGGTGAAATGTACCTGCATAACTCCTCTGCAATATTAAGATCCATTAGGTAATCATCGACTGACGCAATAACAGTCCTTATTTTCTCAGACTGTATCTTTGTTTTTATATACTCTCCATCTGATGTTGTAGTCATTGATGAAAGATTATCAACTTCCAGTGCTTTGGATATCATTTCTGCATCCCTGTGCTTTGTGATTATATCACCTTCAACAGAGATCATACAGCAACCGCCTCCCTGACACCTTTTACAAATTGCGAGATCTTCCCGCTGGGGATTGTAGCTCCTGCCCTTGTTTTATGGCCACCACCGGTACCGCCACAATCACGGGAAAGATTATGTACAACCTGTCCAAGCCCTTCCTCTGGTGATGTCGTGACCCGGATAGAGATGTGAATCCTGTCATCTTCTTTTCCGGCTACAATGACTGGTGAAGGAAATGCAAGGTCACGTATGAAGATATCAGCTACCTCACTAACAATGTAATGAGGGTGAATCTCATAATAATTCTCTTTTTTACCTTCAATAAGTGCATTTTTTACAGCATTAATGACCATCAGCCGGTATTCGGTAAATATCTCCCAGGCATAGTCCACATCATGGGTAGAACGCATGCATATCTCAACACCAATGCTTCCATTATCTGTTTTTCCGCATGCATCGACAATGGCCATCAGTGTTCCGGCATCATCAATTACTTCCCTTGGGAGCTGATAACGTTCACCGTAAAGCTGATTTAATGCAGATTCAGAAAGTGATTCGGCAGTTAAAATAACAATTTTTGATAGTAGACCGCGAAGAACCGGTTCCTTTTTAATTGAGTCTGTTAATTCATCTAAAAGGCTGGGTTCGCCACTAATTCCTGGTAGATATGGATTAATTGAGTATAAAATTGAATCCTTGAGTTCTTTTCCATGGAAGAGCGGACCTCCTTTTGATTCAATAACACCCAATGCTATCCCTTCGTCAACAATTGCCCTGTTCTCCCCTCTCACTATCTGGCCGTCTCCGAGTATTCCAAGGGTTACGAGACCTGACAGGTCCCGGTTATCACCCATATGATTGGCCACACGGTACGCCGCACCTGCACCACTTAGCTCCAGTTCACCATCAATCCCAAATAACCTGGGATTGCAATGGAATTTACCGGTAAAATACGAAGTATGGTGATCAATTACAATGGTCTCCAGAGGAAGGTCATCTCTTCCTGAACCAAGGTCACAGAGGACGACCGCCTCTTTGGATTTCAGGATGTCAGAAGTGATCTCCTTTACAATTCGTAACCGGAACTGTTTACGCCGCCTTGCAAGAGCTGTGCCAAGTATGGCTGCAGCTGCAATTCCATCCGCATCATGATGAGCATAAAGTTCTATGAACTCATGACGAAGGATTTCGCGGGCCACTTCTCCGGTTGCGGCATCAAATGACATTTTTTTAACGTGAGAGAAGTATCTCTGCTGTATCTGGTTTGTAGACCCATCCTTTCGGCAGTTTGCCTGATCTTACATAATATTTAACAAGTCTTCTGACCTTTGACTCTGTAAGTTGAAGCTGCCTTTTATTATGGACATCCTTTTTGTTCTCGCTCATGTGCTTTCGAAGCCCCAGTGCCTTTCTGATAAGGTTCTGAAGGTCTTCAGGAATTTGTTGCTCCATTCCACCTTCTTTTATTATCTGACCCAGTGTTTTCCCTGTTGCGAGCCTGATACTTGGAACTCCATATCTGTCCCGTAATGAAAGTCCTATTCCACTCATTGATACGCCTTCACGGCGCAGGTCGAGAACGACCTTCTCTATTGCTTTTACGTCAGTATTTGACCACTCAGGTGCGCTCTTCCGGTAAGGTCGAACAGACATTGAATGGCCATGACGTCGGGCATGTATCCTTGCCATTATTCACTCCTGTAAAACTTGGCGAAATCCGAAAAAAGAGCCTTTGCTACTGACTCTTGTAATCCCGTAGCCATGCTGACTGGCCGTGCAAACTTTTTCTGTTGCACGTCGGATTTACTTATGCCAGCACTTGTTTAAAAGTGCGGTTTAAGATTTAGATTATAGAAAGATAAGTGTATCCTCTAACTTAACTGCCATAAAGGTTGATAAGCCGGATTAGATCTGATATCCCGTTCATCTCTAACGCGAGGACCTCCTCCCTTGTCATCCCCATACTTGTCTCTCCATCGGCGGTTAGCATTTCAGGGCCTCGAATTAGTGTTCTGTCTATGCCATCGGAAGAGAGTATTTTTTGAGCTTCAAGGTCATGGACAAAAGCTCTTCCAGGAATAATTATTGTTGAGGAAATCTGCGAGAGATCAATCTCTTTTATGTCGTCAATCGTAATAAGGCATGCAATCTCTTTCGGGAGGATAGTAACTTTACCGGAAAATCCACATTTCTGTAAAATTTCCTCTATATATGGTCCGGCAATACTTCCTGTGACAATTGTCGCATTTTTAGTAACCCTGGGCAGCTTTTCCAAAAGGTCATTTTCAAACAAAATAGCAAATGGCGACCTGATTTCGCTGTCCCAAAGGGGAGTACCATTTATTTTCATTTTGAAACGGAGGTTAAGGTCAGTTACCATATCTTTGAAAAATACAGGGGAATGTGGAGTTATTCCTTTAATTATCGGCGCATTGTCAAGTATAAGTCCTTGTTCTTTACTATTTGCAAAGCGCATCACGATCAGCCCTTTGGCACCCCTGTCTTCAAGCCACTTGCAGGTATCGTTAAGGACCTGACCGTCGTTGATCCCGGGAATAACAACTGTTGCCGCATAGACATCAATTTCACGACAGAGTTTTTCAAGGACCTGAAGCGATGCTTCCGGTGTCGGGTCATGCATATATTTTGAGCGTAAAGCAGGATCTACTGAAAAAACCGTGAATGAAACTTCGGATAAATTGTGATCAATCAGGAATTTCGCAATTTCCGGGTCATCAAAACCTTTCCCGCTGGTGTATCCAATATGAATCGGGGCATCAATATTTGATAAAAGTTCAATAAGGTCAATAAACCAGGGATAGCAACTCGGGTCTCCACCACCGCTTATTGTTATCTTTGTAACTTCATCCGGAATTCGCCCCAATGCGAGCAGGACTTCATCTGCCACATCACGTAAAGGCTTGAAACCTGTATAATATTCCCTTACTCCCCTGCTACAATAATCGCAGCCCTTTTGAAAAGGGAGACAATACTGGCAACCAAAAGGAGCTGATTCCTTCACTTTTTTAAAATAGCAGTATTCACAGAAACCCCGGCAGTCAAGACCGGGACGGCCGCCGATGTCGACTGTGAGCTGAGTCATACTGATAATTTCGGATTTAATAGAGTATTAAGCCATTGTATCTGGTTATCTTTCAAAAAGATCATATTATAATTCCCTGGAACCATATCCATCAAGACTAAATCACTGAGTAACCTAATGAATTAATGTTATTGAGAGAATTGAATATCCAGCTAATCTTTTTACTTTATTATGATTGCACAACATAAAATTCTCGAAAAACTCTTCATGGACAGCCAATTCCGATGGCTCGATGTTACAGTATGGTATGCTGACCGACAAGCAGTTGGAGATACAGCTCGCGTGTCAGGGAAAGATATCATAAATATCGGGGCTGAGTATATGGAAGTGCATACACAATGGGGGAACAATTCCATCCCATACAGCCGGGTTATACGAATTGCATACGAGAATAAACTTGTATGGGAGTATGGAGCAAAAGCCAAGTCAAAAGCGCAGGAAAAGAAGGGATGACAGAGACTTTTTTAAATTCAGTCCACCAATATATGCCGGCATATCCAGTGCCTCAGTGGCTTAGTTGGCAGAGCGGCTGACTTGTAATCAGCAGGTCCCGTGTTCAAATCACGGCTGAGGCTTGAATCATAAGATGTTCAAAGCCTTTTTTATTATCAGGCTTCAATCCTTCGTCCTTTTCATTTCTCATTATTCACACCTGGTATCAAGTCTCATCTTAGCATATTGCCTAAGCTCCAGGGCCCGCTGGAAGGGGTGGTATTCACAGTGATAATCAATATTGATTAGCATAAATCGCAGGTGTTGTAATCAAGTCTACTTGTTTTAACTTACCAATTCATGATATAAATAAAAAGAAGCCTGGGCGTTATCATAACGACAAGGGGTAATCTATCAAGGGTTTGTCTCATATGTCCCATAAAGGAGCATAAAGAAAAAGAACCTGTTTCCATGACATTTAACAAGCCAATATCACAGGGTAAGAAGCAAGCCCTTGTGATTGTATGGCTCAATTCTTAAGAAGTCGCTTAATTCCTTCCTTTAAGGAAGATGGATACTTAGGCATGGTTTCACAGGATGAAAATATCGCATTTGACACGGACAATATGGCTTTTTCTCTTATCTCTGGGTCAGGTT
>CAIYHQ010000060.1 GCA_903926075.1 uncultured Methanomicrobiales archaeon | reverse complement strand
GCGGTCGGGCCTGCAAATTCAGCAACCTGCATTGCAGGGCAGACAGAAACGCATGCCAGGCACCCTATGCAACTGCGTAATGGTTTTATCTCACTTGTCACATCGGGCAGAGGGACCTCACCCTCTCCTTCTGGCACAAGGCAAGGCAGAGTATTAAGAAACTGAGGCAGGTCAACGATTAGATCTTTTACAAGGGGAAGATTAAGTGGTTCAATCGTCATCCCGTCCCTGGCTTCCTCCATACATGCAAGGACCGGTTCGCCATTAACCCTTACCGCGCAGCTCCCGCATTGACCAGACCCGCAGCAGTAGCGGTATTGAAGTGATGGGTCGTGGATTGACTGTATTGCATGCAGAACATGGAGGACCCGTGCTCCTTCTTCCACTTCCACTGAATATTCTATATATCTGGGTTCTTCCTCTTTTAGGGGATCAAAGCGAAAAACTTTAGCAGATATCTCTTTTTTCATAGATTTCTCCTCATCTCTGCGCCTGAACTAGTGAGAGAGATCCATGTATGGCCAAACGGAGAGTTCAAAGCGTCCCAGTCCTGTCTTATGTCCTTTCTGACATGCGCTCCGCGGGACTCTTTTCGAATTAGTGCAGAGTTTACAACAAGGGATGCAGTACAATACATGTTCTGAACGGTACAGCAGCCTGCAAGGTTCTCTCCTGAACTTGCTTTCATATTCATTACCGCAAGATTCTCAATTGCCTTTCCGACAACTTCAAGGTCTTTAGCCGTCCTGAAAATTCCTGCTTTCTGCCACATCTGCTGACGAAGCTCCATTTCAACAACAACTGGCTGAATATCTCCATGGTAAAATGCCTGCAGGCGCTTTTCCTGATCATTAACCTGATTTATAGGTAGGACCTTCTCACTTTCCCTTGATTTACCTGCTGATTCGCCTGCACGCTTTCCAAACACCTGTGTCTCTGCAAGTGCATTTCCACCAAGCCTGTTTGCACCATGCACACCACCACTGACTTCGCCACATGCATATAGCCCTGGAATAGAGGTCAATCCCTCTTCTGATATTTTGAGCCCGCCCATCATGTGATGGGCTGTCGGAGCGACTTCCATAGGTTCTGTCCTGATATCAACACCATATGCAAGAAATTGTTCAAGCATAACGGGAAGCCTCTCTTCAATTGTTTTTGCAGGAAGATGGCTCACATCGAGGTAGACTCCGCCCCTTTCTGTCCCGTTTCCTGAGAGTATCTCGGTCGCTATTGACCTTGCAACAACATCACGGGTCGACAGTTCCATGCGTTCCGGGTCATACTTTGACATGAATCGTTCCCCTTTCGTGTTAAGTAGGATGCCCCCTTCACCCCTCACGGCTTCGGTAACAAGCCTTCCCCTGGCATCATAGGGATAGACGGCACCGGTGGGATGGAACTGGACCTGCTCCATATCGATAAGCACTGCCCCTGCACGATAACCTAGTGCATAGCCGTCTCCTGTCCCGCTCGAAGAATTTGTCGAGATATCATAGATCCTTGTCCCGCCTCCTGTTGCAAGGATGGTCGCATCTGCAAGGAAAGCTCGCATTTCTCCGGACCTTTCTATTCCAAGTGCACCTGTAACCCTCCCGTCATCAGTTAGAAGGGAGATAATTGATATCTCTTCGTAAATCCTGACAGATGTCGCCCTTAAATGTTCAGAAAGGGTAACAATCATCTCGTGGCCGGTCCTGTCACCTGCAAAACAAGTCCTTGGGAACCTCTGGCCTCCAAAAGGGCGCTGTGCAATTGTACATTCAGGAGTCACATCAAAGACCGCACCCCAGTTTATGAGGTCTTTCATCCTGTCCGGTGCTTCATTTGTGAGCGCTCGCACCAGATTAGGCTCATTGAGATAAGCACCCCCTTTCATCGTGTCTTCATAGTGGTCTTCACAATTGTCACAATCTCTCATGACTGCATTATATCCACCTTCTGCCATGGTGGTGCAGCCTCCCTTACCAAGGAGTGTTTTTGAGACGAGGACTGTTTCACCGTATTTTGAGGCTTCAATTGCTGCCCTTATCCCTGCACCACCACTCCCGATTACGAGAACATGGCTCTTATCCTGCTCCATTACACTAATATATAGAGATAAGTTCAGATAAAACACAATTGAACCCACATAAGATGCAAAATCCCGTCTGTGACATGTTCGTTGAGGGCGGGAGGATCAATAGAAAAGAGTGAGAGGCTAAAATGAGGTTTTTAATGAAGTTCGGCGGCACTTCAGTCGCTGATGTCCACAGTATCGGTAAAGTTACAGGAATAATTGAGCATTATCGTAATGCCGGGTCTGAGATCGCAGTCGTGATATCAGCGCAGAGAGGTGTAACAGACCAGTTAATCGGGATGTCAAATGAGATAGTCGAAAGTACCGATACAACTCCGATTGAACCTTTTATCGATTCACTCCGTGCAAGGCACTTAAAAGTCCTTAATGAGGTTGCACCTCAATATTCAGAGGAGGCAACGCGCATTATAGAGGACAGACTTAAAAACCTGCGTGGAATACTTCATGCATTATTCCATCTCCGCGAACTGACACCCCGATCAAAAGATTATATCATAAGTTTTGGAGAGAGACTAAATGCACCGGTCGTCGCTGCTGCGATGATGCAGAAGAAAATTCCAGTAACTGTTCTTGACGGGTGTGAAGCGGGTATAGTAACCACTGAAAATCATGGGGATGCAATTGCCTTACCGGAAAGTGATTTCCACATAAGGTCAAGGGTAGTTCCACTGCTTGCAAATTCTGTCCCGGTCATCATGGGCTTCATGGGTTGCACCCGGAAAGGTCAGATTACTACCCTTGGGAGAAGTGGTTCAGATTATTCTGCCGCAGTGATAGGGAGCGGTATAGACGCAGATGAGATCTGGATCTGGACTGACGTGGATGGGATCATGACAACTGACCCGCGACTTGTTCCTGAAGCACGGGTACTTCCGGTTGTTTCTTATCTTGAAGTGATGGAACTCTCATTTTTTGGAGCCAAGGTTATGCACCCACGTTCAATTGAGCCAGCCATGAGAAGAGGGATCCCGGTACGGGTAAAAAATACATTTAACCCCTCACATCCAGGCACATGTATTATCGAAAGCGGTCAGTGTGATACCCGGGTAGTAAAAGCTCTCACATATATCGATAAAGTTGGTGGGATCAATATCAATGGCGCGCAGATGGTAGGGAGGACTGGTGTTGCCAAAGCCATCTTTTCACTGCTTGCAGACCATGATATCAATATCATGATGATTTCACAGGCTTCAAGTGAAGCAAATATCTCGCTTATAATTGAGGAAGAACAGCTCTCCATCGCCTCTGATGCACTAGGGGTGCTTGTTAAACGGGGTTTTGTCCGTGAAGTCACACAGAACAGGGATGTCTGTGCAGTTGCAGTTGTAGGGGCGGGCATGGCAGGTGCCGCAGGCACTGGCGGCAGGATCTTTACGGCAATGGGGCGATCAGGTATCAATATAATCATGATCTCGCAGGGATCAAGTGAAGCAAACGTTTCATTTGTCGTCAGGAAAGAGGACGGACCAAAAGCGATTCAGGCGCTTCATGACGAATTCCAGCTCTCAAGTGAACCGGAAGAGGAAAGATGCTGAATTACAGGGACGCCGGTGTCGATATCGATCATGAATCTCTGGTTGTAAGATCATTGGTCAGGGAACTTACCCACAGGAGAGAAGGATCAGTCAGAATGGCGGGTGACATAGGCCATTTTGCCGGACTTATTAAGTTCGGCGAATATTACCTTGCACTCGCAGTCGATGGTGTCGGAACGAAATTATGCATAGCTGAAGAACTTTCCGACTGGAGCACAGTAGGTATCGACTGCATTGCAATGAATGTAAACGACCTCTATGTGATGAACCTTGAACCAGTTGCTTTTGTAGATTATATCGCGGCTGAATCTTTCTCAACACAAATCATGGCAGAGATAGGACGTGGACTTAATGCAGGTGCAAGACTCGCAAATCTTGAGATAGTCGGTGGGGAGACTGCAACATTAAAGGGCGTCATAAATGGACTTGACCTTGCAGGAGCCTGTCTCGGGGTCCAAAAGCGTGAAAAAGTTATCACAGGTGAGAAGATTGAGGAGGGCGATGTCATTATCGGGGTTACCTCATCAGGAATACATAGTAACGGGCTCACTCTCGCACGGGAAGTAGCTTTGCGGGCAGGAGGACTCAATAAAATGCTCCCATGGGGAAAAACGGCAGGTGAAGAACTCCTGACACCTACACGAATTTATCATGAAAGCCTTATCGTTGCAAATGAATGCGAAGTCCATGGAATGTGCCATATCACCGGAGGAGGGCTCCTTAACCTCTCGAGGCTTACAGGTAAAATGTTTGATATAACTGATCCCATCCCCCCCTGCGACATCTTTCGCTGGATAGAGAGAGAGGGCGGAGTTGAGTATAATGAGATGTACAGGACCTTTAATATGGGGATGGGTTATGTTTTTGTGGTCCCGTTATCATCCGCACCCAGAGTGCTTGAGATGGTGCATGGTGCAAAAATTATAGGAGAGATAAAAGACGGAACCGGAGTATACCTTAAGGGGAGAAGGATTCAGTGAAGAAACCTGAATTTATCCGGCTTCGTTCTCATCCTCTTCAGGGATATAATCGCATTTTTTAGCTTTTTCTGCAAATATCACACTGTTTCCGGACGGGTCCTCGATAATTATCCTGAAGGGTTCCCTGACACTGCGAACCTTCAGAACCTTCTCTTTAAACTCTGTTGCCTTTTCACGTTCAGATTCTTCTGCCCAGAGAAGAACAGAGTCTGCAACATGCTCGATACGGTCGAGGATACCTTCAACATTTGAGATAAATCCTTCGCATGCGGGGCCTGGATCTATTCGGACACCTAATTCAGGTATTTCGATTGAACCATTAGTACTGCGGACAACCCTGATCGTAAGGTCTTCTGGATCGTCAACATACAGTTCCCATCTAATTGGCTCTTTTTCTGAAAGAACCTGGGTATCCACATAGCGGAATCCACAGACCGGACATAGAACCCGGATTATAAGGACATCTGCAAAGTAGGGGACATTCTCAGTTGCGTACAGGAATTCTACATCTTCACCGCATGCAGGGCATGGGCCCTGCATCGATGTCTGCACTAGAGCGCACCACCTATCTTATCACGGGATATCTTTACACCCTTTGGGGTGACTATGACATACCTCTGTTCACCAAGACCGATAATATCCCCGTTTACATCATTTGCGACCTCTTTAAAGTCTTTCAGGATTCTTTCATACAATATTTTATCCATCTTGAGTCTCTGTATATCAACAACGACAATGTTCCCTTTATAGACCTCGTCCTTTATCCTCGGACTCTCTTTAAGGTCTCCAATGCTTGCTATTTTCACATATACGGCTACAGAACCGGACCCGGCTTCCTCATACGCCGAGAGATCAAGATCCATATAGTCGTTTTCAGTGGTTGCTATCGATCTTCCCAGGAGTGTATCGATCAGTTTGCCCATATACAGAACTTTTATGCAAACAGCCATATTAATCGGTAACGGTCATGGCTAATAACCCGGCTATTTTTAGGGATGGTGGAGGATAGCTTAAACTCAATATTAAAGTTCAAGATTCCAGAGCGGATCGCCGATATGGTGAAGATTCTTTATTACTTTACCTGACTCGTGTTCACTCATCAACTCTGAACAGATAAGCGCTTTACCGATTGCAAGTGTTTTTCCATGGCGCTCTTCGACCACATGTACTGGATCGCCTTCTTTGAAGTCATCTGAATAACTGACAATCCCTGGCCGCATCACATCAGCGCCCTTTGCAACATAAGGTACCGCACCCATATCCACAACAACCCTGCGACTTGCAAAGGGGTGAGTAAGCGCCCCTTTGAGAGTGGGAAATACCCAGCCATCTCCGGAGAATAAAAGGATCTTGCGGTCGATAATGAATAGTGACATCCCAGTATTCGTCTCAGCCCTTTCTATCCTCCCATGGAGAAACTCATCCGATGCCGGACCTATCTCACGCGAAAGCGCTTTTGTGAGTTCAGTAATGCCGGATTTACTCAGGCTGTATCGCTTTTTAATTGAAAGTTCAACCATCTGTCTGCCATAATTATTGGAGATAACCGAAGAAAAGGTCTTTCTGATAACTGATTGATGTAGTTAGAACTCACGGGTTCTATTATGACAGGTATTATTGGCGGTATATTTAAGTAAAAATCTCACGCACATATTGTACTCCAAGCGCGGAATATGTCAGTGATTTTTATGACAAAGAGACCCCTAGATATTCTAGATCAGGTTCTGAACAAGCAACCTGTTATCATTTCCCTCAAAGGCGAAAGGGAGATCAAAGGTATTTTGCAAGGATACGATATTCATATGAACCTTGTTCTTGACAAAGCAGAAGAGATTGAAAATGGTCAGATAAAGACTTTAGGTACTCTGATCATTCGCGGGGATAATGTGATTTATATCTCGCCCTCAGTTCAGTAGGTGTAGCGCATGTCAAAGGGAACGCCCTCAATGGGCAAACGGCATAAGACCATTCATATAGCGTGCAGAAGGTGTGGAAGTGTATCCTACCATCGCCGCCATAAGGTCTGCTCTTCCTGTGGGTTCGGAAGAAGCTCAAAGTTACGCGGATATCGTTGGATCACGAAACGACCAAAGATAGCAACACATTAAATCGCTGTCTCATGTGTGGGATTGCAGGGATCACTGATTCGTCGGGTGTCTCCCTTTCCCTCTATTTTGCGCTATATGCGCTTCAACATCGTGGCCAGGAGAGTGCAGGCATCTCCACCTGGCATGATTGTTCAATTCTCAAGCATAAGGGCCATGGCCTTGTTTCTGAAGTATTCAAAGGAGATACCCTCGATTTTCTCAAGGGGAAAGTTGGCATAGGTCATGTCAGGTACCCGACTACTGGTGAAAACCGCCCAGAGAATTTTCAGCCATTTAACTTTACCTTCCAGGGGCACTCCATCTCGATAGCCCATAATGGCAATCTTATAAACATGCAGGAACTCAGGGAGAAATACGAAAGAAAAGGTCAGTTCTTCACATCTACAACAGATACTGAAATTATTGCAAAAGTCATAATAGACGAAATAAGGGAGGGAGGAGAGGTTGTTGATGCGGTTCGTATCTGCATGCGAACTCTTCAGGGGTCGTATTCTGTAATTTTTTTTATCGACGGAATTCTATATGCATTCAGAGATCCCCTGGGAATAAAACCACTTTGTTTTGGAAGGACCAGAAATGGCGTTGTCATAGCCTCAGAAAGTGTTGCTATAGATGCCCTTGAAGGAGTAATGGAACGTGACATAAATCCGGGTGAACTTATTGAAGCTAGAGGAGATACTGTAATTTCGGTCCAGATTGCAAAATCGGACAGACATGCACACTGTATCTTTGAATACATATATTTTGCACGCGCTGATTCTGTAATCGACAAAGCATTGGTTTATGATATTAGGAGAAAGATAGGGGAACAGTTGTACAGGGAAATGCCAGTAATCGCAGACTCTGTATCACCAGTACCTGATTCAGGGACCGCTTATGCGCTTGGACTCTCGGATGCTTCAGACATTCCTTTCGTTGAATGCCTGATGAAGAACCGGTATATGGGCAGAACATTCATAATGCCGACTCAGAGCAAAAGGGAAAAAGCGGTCAGGATGAAATTGAACCCAATAAAATACCATCTCATAGGCCGCTCAGTAGTTCTTGTCGATGACAGTATAGTACGCGGAACAACATCGAGACGGATTATAGAAATGATGCATGATGCGGGAGCTTCAGCTATTCATATGAGAATCGGTTCACCTCCAATCATAGCCCCGTGTTACCTTGGTGTTGACATGCCGACAAGAGAAGAACTCATTGCAAATAAAAAAGACGTGGAGGGAGTAAGAGAGACGATAACTGCTGAATCACTCCACTATATATCACTGAAAGCTTTGGTTGAGATTATAGGTGAACCAGAGGATCATCTCTGTAACGGGTGTCTTACCGGGTGTTACCCAATATCAATACCAAGTGAACAGTCCAGTCTCCGCTGTATTGATTTTCTTGATGGTAGTTATCAGTCGCTTCTTCCAATAGATTAGATAAAGGAGTTATAATTTCACAACCGGTCTATTGAAAAGTTTTTGTCTCTAAAAGAGGGATTTAAGAGTATCTGCCCTATATCTTACAGGACCTGGCACATCCACTCTCATCTGCCGCTTTTACTACGGCAGCACTGATTGCAGGGACAACTCTTTTATCGAGGACGTTTGGAAGTATGCGTTTAGAGTGTGGCTTTTTTATACAGCCTGCAAGAGCGTAGGCAGCTGCAATTTTCATATGGTCTGATATCCTGGTTGCACATGCATCAAGTGCACCCCGAAAAACACCGGGAAAGGCAAGAGCATTATTTATCTGGTTAGGAAGGTCACTCCTGCCGGTTCCCGCAACTGCAGCTCCGGATTTCTCTGCAATATCAGGCATAATTTCAGGGACCGGGTTTGCCATTGCAAAAACTATGGGTGAGTCAGCCATCGACCGGACCATCTCACTCGTGACAATCCCTCCCGAAGAAACGCCCACAAATGCATCTGCACCTTCAAAAGCGTCGGCAAGGGAACCCGTCCTCTCTGTACTGTTTGTCTCATCAGCAAGAATGAATTTGTATTTATTGTCATAGAGGCCATTCCTGTGTCTGGAAATTATCCCTTTAGTATCGACTACAATCAAATCATTTACCCGGACTGCACCTTCGTCTTCGTATCCGATACCCCGGAGCATCCGTGAAATTGCATATCCGGCAGCCCCTGCACCACTGATGACAACCCGCATATCTTCAATAGTTCGTCCTGTTACTTTTGCTGCGTTAAGAAGGGCTGCGAGAACTGTAATTGCGGTTCCGTGCTGGTCATCATGCATTACAGGTATTCCAATGTCCTGAAGCGCTTCCTCTACGAGGAAACATTTTGGTGCTGCAATGTCTTCAAGGTTAATCCCTCCGAAAACCGGTGCAATATTCCGGACCACATCCACAAAATCTGTCTGATAGCCCTCAAAACAGATAGGGAATGCATCAATCCCGGCGAGACGTTTAAATAGCAGCGCTTTACCTTCCATAACAGGTATTGCAGCAGTCCCACCAATATCTCCTAGTCCCAGCACTGCTGAACCATCGGTAACAATTGCGATGGTATTTGATTTCATGGTATACCGGTACGCAAGAAACGGGTCCCGTTCTATCTCACGGCAGACCGAGGCTACACCAGGTGTATAAACAAGAGATAAATCACTTCGTTTTTTTATAGGGACCTTTGATCGGATTTCCAGTTTTCCCCTATATCTTTCGTGTAAAGCGAGGGCCGGATCTTTTATCGGATCCTGGAGATCAATCCCAACAGGGATTTTTCTATTGTTCTCTTTATTCTCTTTTAAAATATGATTATCCGTAAAAAAAATCACTCCATAGTATTTTAGTGAAATCCAATATTTCTTATGGAGTTAATTTAATATCAATAGCACTTATGGTTCCTGAAAGCCTCTTCAGAACCCTCCTGCAATCGCAGGAAGAATGGTCTGTTCTCCTTGACGAGAATGGAATAGTTTTGTTTTCCTCTCAGTCCTGCAATAAAATAACGGGTTATTCGCAAGATTCTCTCGAAAGTGATTCTTCACTATTTTATTCCCTTATTCATCCAGAAGATAGAGATTCAGTTAATCAGGCTATAAAGTCCCATGATGAAAAAAGGAATCTTGATTACAGAATTTCCACCAGGTTAAAGGACACAAAATGGCTTAGATCTTCAATTTCAACTATATCATTTACTTCCCCTGGTGGTTCAGACTTCAGGGGGACCTTCATAACCCATAGAGACATCACAAAAGAAAAAACTGAAATAGAGGAGTACGGCCACGAAGTTGCAACATTAAACTTAAGGACCCGCACTATCTTTGAAGGTAACCCGATCCCGATGCTTCTTGTAAACAGTTCTCTTCATATGAACTCATTCAATGAAGCTTTCCTTAAATTAAGCGGTTACAACAGGAACGAAATCGTACGAATGAGTCTTAGTGACTTCGTCGTAATTAATAAAGAAGGCGATAGTGCAAAAGACGCCATTACGTATAGGAAACGGGGAGTTGGAACTATGACTGTCCGATTTCCATCAGGAGACAAGCGACTTCGTTACTACTTCATTCCACTCATTGATGACCGTGATAATGTAACTCACGTTCTGGAGTGCTACATTGATGAAACCCTTCATTACGAGGAGATGGAAGAAGTTAGTGAACTTCAGCAGAGAGCAGAAACGATGGTAGAGGAGAACCCCTACCCAATAATTGTATGTAACACAAAACTGGAGATAATACAGGTGAACAAGGCATTCCTGAATCTCTCCGGTTTTTCTTCGTTTGAAGTTAAAAACCTCAAAATAGTTGATTTCGACTATATCTCTCATACCGGAAAGAATATCGAGTACACACTTGAATCCGGAAGGTCTGCAGAGGGAGAAGCTGTAATTCGTTTTCCATCAGGTGAAAAAACTGTGGGGTGGTATTATATCCCATTAATTGACCATTTGGGAGCAGTATCAACCATTCTTTCGGTTTACAACGATATCACTGATGCAAGGAAGGAAATGCAGGAGATAATTGAACTCCGTGAGAATGCTGAAACAATAATCAATGAAAACCCATACCCAATACTTGTCTGGGATACTGATTTGAAGATTGAGAAAGTAAATCCTGCTTTTCTGGAAGTATCAGGATTCACTCAGGAGGACGCCCGGGTACTCTCTATGCGGGACCTGAAATATGTTCAGCATAAGGGTAAGAGCATTGAATACGTTATCAAACACAAAAAGAGAATTAATGGTGAGTCAATTATCGCTTTTCCCAGTGGCGAACATATACTTGAATGGCATTATCTCCCCCTCCTCGATAAGGAAGGTAATGTTAAGAAACTTCTAACCGTTTTCAATGATGTTACCGAAAAAACCGCACTTCGAAACAGGCTGGAAAAGAGTGTAAGTGAACTGGCAGAGAGTCTTAATGCAGTTGCACGAGGAGACCTGACTCATAGTGTTTCTGTATGGGAAAATGATCCATTACAAAGGGTTAAAGAAGATCACAATTCTGCAACTTCACAGTTACTATCAATAATTCTGGAAATTCACAGAGAGAGTGAGTTTCTCCTTAATGCGTTCCAGGAAATAGAAAAAAGTGCAAATGATATTGCAGAAGGATCAGAGAGAGTTGCAAATACGGCTCTCCTTACCCAGCAGAGTTCAATAAAAAAATCAAGTGAACTTGGGGAACTTTCAAGGTTAATTACGGATATTTCAGCATCAATTCAACAGATAGCAAGTACAACCCTTGAATTAAAAAGTCTCTCCTCACTGGTCACAGAAGATGGGAAAACCGCGGTAAATGCAGGAAATGCAGCAACTATCAAGATGAAGGCTGTCGAGGCCATAGCAGATAGTGCTGTCATCGAGATAGGACACCTGAATGCCAATATGGAGGAGATTACAAAAATAGCCCGCTTAATTGCAGATATTGCCAATCAGACCAACCTTCTTGCACTTAATGCTGCGATTGAAGCTGCCCGTGCAGGCGAACACGGACGTGGTTTTGCCGTTGTTGCCCAGGAGGTGCGAAACCTTGCAGGTGATTCAAAAGAGGCGACCCGAAAGATAGAAGAGGTTATTGTAGGCATTCACGAAAACGCTGAAAAGACTAGTTTTGCCATGAAACGCTCATATGATGAGACTGTGAGTGGCATCAGAATGGTCGATGAAGCAGTGCTTGCACTCGGGAAAATGGTGCAGGACATGAACCAGATCACCTCTGGCATAATGGACATCTCAAAAGCCGCTGAAGTCCAGGCGGATTCAGCGGGTTATGTCACAAATAAGGTCCAGATAATTAACGATCTCACGGTCACAGACCAGAAAGGGATGGTCGATTTATCTGCGCTTGCTGAAGAGTCCAGCGCCCAGACAGAAGAGGTTGCAGGTGCGACTGCATCTGTCAGGGAACGTGTTGACCAGCTTAAAGTGTTATTACAAAAGTTCAGGACAAAATAGAGACGGGATGTAAAATATAGAAAAAGTTTCAATCATTGGTCAGAGAAACCTTACATCTACAATGTTTGGTTTATTACAACAACTGATACAGGTTGCTTTACATTTTGATACCTATCTTCCGTCGATAATTGACCAATACGGTGTTCTGACATACCTCTTTATTTTTATAATTTTTTTTGCTGAAACCGGATTTGTTGTGACACCATATCTACCGGGCGATTCTCTCCTCTTTATCATAGGGGCCTTTTCTGCACGGGGTATCTTTCCTATCCCTATATTGATAGGGATTCTATGTATCGCTGTAATTCTTGGTGATGCAGTGAATTACTGGATTGGAAAGACTGTAGGTCTGAAGCTCTTTGATATGAAGATCCCATTCCTGAAAAGAGAGCATCTTGAAAAGACAAGGGCATTTTATGAGCATCATGGTTCTAAAACGATAGTAATTGCAAGGTTTGTCCCAATAATAAGGACGTTTGCTCCGTTTCTTGCGGGTGTTGGCACGATGCCGTACCGGACTTTTGCGGTTTATAATATATTGGGAGGAATACTCTGGGTACTTGCATTTTTCAGTGCTGGATATCTCTTCGGAAATATACCCCTTGTTGCAAATAATTTTGAGTATGTAATCCTTGCAATTATTCTCCTTTCACTACTTGCAGTGGTATTAATGATTGCTGGTGCTATTGGGTTTTTTGAAAGGATTGCTGCTATCAGAATGAAGAAAGAGTAAATATCAGGAGTTAATATTTCCAAAATGGACTCTGTTATGATTCGGGTTTCACCCGAAATCAGAGAGAAACTTAACTCTCTGAAAGAAAGCCAGAAGGAATCATACACCGATGTACTGGAGAGAATTCTAAAAACTGCAATAGATACTCTCCCGCTTTCATCAGTGGAAAGTGAAATGGTGCAGTTATCTCTAAATGAAGTGGAAAAAGGAGATATTATCAGGTTTTCTCCTGAAAATGGAAATAATACTGAGGGCTTTTTAGATACACTGGTATCAAAAACAGTTTTCCAGCACATTAGTGCGCTCCCGGACAAAAGAAGAGAGGCATTAAACCACGGGTTGTTATTACAAAAACCGGACCCGGGTTTTTTTTTGAAGAAAATTCCGGATTCGCCCTATTCATCCCTGCGAATTGAAGAGATGCGGATTCTCCTCGTTTTAAAACATAATACAACAATTATTCTTTCTCTTGCAGATTATAGAGAGAAAAGAAAAAGCGAACCAGATAATAGCGAGGGATGGATTTGAACCATCGGTCTACGGGTTATGAGCCCGTCGGGATGTCCTGACTACCCCACCTCGCTTCTTAACAGGGGTTATTATATTGCCAATCTGCGCTATTATACTTTACTGCAAAAGTTACAATAAATTAGAAAATAGTCAGGGGAAAAAGTAATGAAAATTCTTGATGATAAAGAACTGGAATTTATCAGGGACAAAAAATTGCATGAGATGAAACAGCAAATCATGCGTGCTGATGAGCCAAAAAAGAAAAAACCAAACGTACTGACAGTTCAGGAAGAACAGTTTGAACTGATGATGCGTGAACATCCATACCTGGTAGTTGATTTCTGGGCTGAATGGTGCGGGCCCTGCAAGATGGTGACCCCGATTATTGAGGAACTTGCAGCTGAGTTTGCAGGCAAAGTAACATTTGCGAAATGCAATACTGAAGAAAACAAGAGATTGGCGGCTTCAATGGGAATCACTGCAATACCGACAATCATAATGTTCTCCAAAGGGGTTGTCCGTGACCGCGCAGTAGGAGCGTTCCCTAAAGACGTGATTAAATCGAAAGTGAAATGGTCTTTTGGGATCTGATCCCGGAAAGATGTAGTCCGCTTGAAATTCTCCATTTTTCTATCATAGGCGAACAAATTGTTATCGGACCTGAATGTAAATATCATACAGAATTGCAAGAGATATTCCAATTACTACACCCGACGCTCCAGTCGATCCTGCTTCACAGACTTTCGTGGGATTCGTTAAGGGCGGTCCAGGAAGAGACCTACCGTTCTGTTGTCAGTGGTGCTGATGTTCTTGTAATTGCCCCTACCGCAGGTGGAAAAACCGAAGCTGCATTAATTCCTGTTTTCGATACTCTCCTGAAAGGGCCTATGCAGGGTGTCAGATGCATATATATCGCCCCGTTAAAAGCTCTTATTAATGATCAGGAGCTGCGAATAGAGATATTTGCATCTGAATGTTTACTTACAGTACAAAAATGGCACGGGGATGTACCAAGAGGTCAAAAAGGCTGGGTTTATGGCGAAGCTCCCACATTCCTTCTCATCACTCCCGAGTCTCTTGAAGTGCTACTCTGCGAACCAGGACTGATACCTGATTTAAAGTCACTAAAGTTCATAATTATCGATGAAATTCATACTTTTGCAGAGTCACGTCGCGGAATACATCTCAAGGCCCTGCTTTCACGCCTTGACAATATTGCCGGAACAAAGGTCCAGAGAATCGGACTCTCAGCGACCGTTGGGAATCCTCGTGAGATCCTCCATTGGCTCAGTGGAAAAAGACAGGCAGAGGTACTTGTCAATATCGCTCCAAAACTCCGCCTGACAAATATAATATGCAAAATTGAAAGAGACGATGAGAAACGTAATATTCTCCTACGTCGCTATATCAAGGGAAAAAAAGCCCTTGTATTTGTCAATAGCAGGAGTGACGCAGAAAAAATCGCTCTATTCCTCACAAATGAAGAAGAACGTGTCTTTATCCATCACTCATCTCTATCTCCAGGGCTCCGAAGGGAAGCAGAGGAGGCATTTTTCAGCGAGAATAGTGCCTGCATTATCTGCACAAGCACACTTGAACTTGGAATTGATATAGGTGACCTTGAACTTGTAATTCAAATCGGAACTCCGCTTTCTGTCTCTTCATTTCTACAGAGACTGGGCCGGGCAGGAAGGAGAGGGACGGTTCCCACATTAATTGCACTGCTGAAAAGCCCTTGCGAACTGATAACAACCTATGCCATCCTTGGTTCAGCGCAAGAGAGAAAAGTTGAACCGGTCCATCCTGCAAAGTACGCATATGATGTTCTGGTCCAACAGGCCCTAATCCAGGTATTTAGTACAGGTAGAAGGCCAAAAAAAGCTCTTATCGAAGACTTAAGGAGCCTCGAACCTTTTTCTTCATTTTCTCTACATGTAATCGGGAAAATTATTGAAAACCTTGTTAATAAAGAGTATTTTACTTCTGATGGTGAATTTTTGATGCTTGGACCGTCTGCAGAGGTGGAATATGGAAGGTCCCATGGACTCCCACTCTTTTCAGTTATTATGGGCGGAAAAGAATTCACTGCGATTACTCCTGATGGCGAAGTAGTTGGCACTCTTGATGCACGGTTTGTTACAGGTGGGAAAAAAAAATCCTGTACGCTCGGCGGAAGGAAATACCGCCTTATCTATGCAGATAATACCCACGAGACTGTTATGATTGCACCAGACAACAAAATTCCGGGCAAAGGGAGGACTTTCTGGAAAAGTGAGGGAACCGGATTAAGTGCTCTCGTCACACAATCAGTTGCGCGTGTAATTGCGAATGGAGTTCCACTGCTCCCGGTATCTGAAGATAACAATGATATAATTACAGCAGTCAGAGAAAAACTGCCTGAAAAGGTAGGAATAAACAGGTTATACCTGCTTAGTAACAAGCAAGGGAAAAATAAAGGATATATAATCCTTACATTCCAGGGAAGAAGATGGAACCTTGTGCTTTCTCTTCTCCTGAAAAAATTGATAAAATTACCATTTGAAACTGAATTTCGTGATTTCTCCATTCGTCTGATTTCTGATAGTACTGATCTGACTGAAAACGCGATTCTTGAAGTTATTACCTATGTCCAGTCCCTTACCTCTGAAGAGATAGGTGAATTTCTTCCCGGACCCTCGGCAGAATTATGGAAGTTCGGGGCTCCTCTGCCTGAAGACCTCCTGAAAGAGATGGCGATCGCCGATTATTATGGGATTGAAGAGTTCGGACCAATACTAAAAAATTGTGAGATTCACATTTTTGAAAGACAGAAATCATTGGATTAAGGAAATCTGGTTAATAATTCATTAGCCTGTTAAACATTAAATTTCCGGGAGGATCTTCAGTTTATCTTTTTTACGAGTTCCGCTACATTTTCAGCAAACATGCGGATGGTTGCAATCCCCTCACTGTCCTGCATTACCTGACCCGGTTCTCTGCCAAATAACATATTCCAGTACTGGGACCCAGGGACGATCATCTCATTCATAAGGAAGAACATAAGCATCTCCTGAATTGTCGCAGTATGACCTCCTCTTCGTGCAATTGCAATAGGGCCCCCGACTTTCCAGGAAAGAAAATTCCCGCATGTCATCGAGACCATACCAATCCTCTGGAGTGCAGACATCACATCTCCCCTGGCTGACCCGAAATAGACCGGACTTGCAACGATTAATCCCTGTGCTTCGCGGATAAGATCGATAATATCATTCAGACCATCATTAATTACACACTTACCCAGTTCACCGCATTTATAGCAGGCAGTGCAGGATTCTATTTTGCGTCCTGCAAAAGAGATTACCTGGGCTTCAACTCCGTGAGATGTAATAACCCTGGCGCATTCAGACACAATCTGTTCGGTATTTCCGTTTGATCTCGGACTGCCGGATAACAGTACAACTTTGTTCATAGCCGGTACCTCACTGTAAATCAATGTCATAAATAATAAAACCCTCTTTTTAACATTATTCCATACAAATGCAGCCCTGAAATATTCCTCATGCCTATTTTATATTAACATGACCAATTTGTGAAGGAACGATTTTACATGACAGGGAAAATTTTTTATGAGTGAAGATGATTCGGCGGTGTTTGACACCCAGATGGTACAAAAACTTCGGTCAATTGAAGAGCGAGGGGTGAACCCATATCCGTATCGTTTTGACAAAAAAGATGCAATATCCGGGATATGTGAACGTTTTGCAGAGATAGGTCACGATAAAAGCATTGAGACAGTAGTAACTGCCGGAAGGGTTTTTATTAGACGTGACCATGGGAAAACAATATTTGCAGATATCGGTGATGACACAGGCCGGATCCAGGTATATATCCGTAAAAATGATATCGGCGACGATGCCTTCTCTTTTTTCTCACTCTTTATTGAACGCGGTGACTTTATTGGAGTTAAGGGGAACGTATTCAGGACAAGGCTTGGTGAACTCACAATCTGGGCTGAAGAGATAACACTTCTTTCAAAGTCAATTGCGATGCTGCCTGAGAAATTTCACGGCCTTAAAGATACTGAAAAACGATACCGTCAAAGGTACATTGACCTTATTGTGAACGATCAGGTTAAGTCATCATTCAGGACCCGCAGCAGGGTTATATCAATGATTCGCCAGTTTCTTGACGGAAACGGATTTCTAGAGTTTGAAACTCCGGTACTCCAGCCGGTTTATGGGGGGGCAAATGCGAGACCTTTTACGACGCACCACCACTTCCTTGACCAGAAATACTTCCTTAGAATTGCTCCGGAACTCTACCTGAAAAGACTTGTTGTTGGAGGTTTTGAAAAAGTATACGAGATTGCGCGAAATTTCAGAAATGAGGACATCGATTCAGATCATAACCCTGAATTCACCATGGTCGAACTATACTGGGCTTACAGGGACTATAACGACATGATGGACCTGACTGAAGAACTCATAACCTCCATCATTGAAAGGCTGAACAATGGTTCAACAACAATTCCATTCGGAGAGAGAGAGATCTCATTCAAAAAACCCTGGAAACGGATTTCAATGGAAGATGTGGTTAAGGAATATACCGGAATCGAAGTATTATCGCATTCACCTGCTGAATTAAAAACAATTGGATTTGAGAAAGGACTTATCGAGTTTGAAACCCTGACAACCGTAAGAGAGTTCCTTGTCCTTATTTTCGAACAGTTGGTTGAGCAAGAATTAACAGAGCCCACATTCGTCTATGATTTCCCTGTTGAAAACTCACCTCTCGCTAAAAAACACAGGGTAAAAGAGGGGTTTACAGAACGGTTTGAACTCTTTATAAATGGATTTGAACTTGCAAACGGCTTCTCTGAACTTAATGACGCAATCGATCAGATGGAGCGGTTTCAAAAGCAGGAAGAGCGCAGGAAACATGGAGATGCGGAGGCTCAGATGTATGACCGTGATTTTGTCACTGCACTTGCATACGGGATGCCACCTACAGGAGGAGTGGGAATAGGGATTGACAGGCTTTTAATGCTCTTAACAAATAACCAGTCAATAAAAGAGGTTATACTGTTTCCACAGATGAAGAAGGAGCCAGTTATCCATCATTCAGAATGAAAGTTCAGGACAGGTTCTGCCTGAGCTTCTGAATATCAAAAAGAACTTTGTCTATCTCACTCCTCTTCTCTTTCTCAAATTTGTCAAGAAGTGCTTTTACCGGGACTGCAGGCTCATATACTTTGACTGGCCTTCCCTTGTTCTCAGTTTTGTTCTCCTTTGATATGACCCACTTGTGTTTGAGCATCTGACCAATAGCTATACTCACCTCAGGTTGACGGAGGTCAGTCATCTTCTCTATCTCACGGGACGTTGCTTTTTGTGAACGGGTAAGAAAGACAAGAATTTTTGCAATATTTCTTTTCACACCTATGTTCACAAGAAGTTCAACAGATTCCCTGTCAATTTCTTCCTGATTCTTCTTTACGCCAGAGTCCATTCTGCACCCTGTATTCCTACATAGTATTTGCAGGATATTCCTATTAAAATATTACTGTAAATATAATTTCACCTATCTTCATCTTACCTTATAAAAATCAAGAGAGAGTTATTTTTAAAAACAGATTTATAATTATGCTAAAAATGCAAACAGAGAGAATATTGAGAAAATTAAATTCTGGTTAATTGGGACAGGAAAGAAAAATTTTCAGATCGCATAATTACTATAAGTACTGGATTACAGAAGAGTCAGTATTATAGCAGATCACTGTGAATAACTGCTCAAGCCGGATCATGATTGATTGTAAAAAATCCTGATCAAAAAAGGCCATCGATTATACGAGTCTCGGGGGAATATGAAAAATGAAACTGATATTAGTATTTCTGACTTTGATTGTTGCTTTATTGATTCTTGGATCTACTGCTGCCCTGGCAGCAGGCAGCCTCCCTGATCTTAAACATGTACCACTTGTATTTATCCCAAATACAGGACAGTATAACCCTGATATACTCTTTCAATCCCAGGGCACCGGAAATACGGTAGAATTTACAAAGGACAGTGTAACCATAACCGCATTCCAACGCAATTCTTCAACTGGTGACCTTGCCGTATCAGACGTTTCGCTTGCTTTTGACGGTGCCGACCCCGGAGCTACAGTAACTGGGCAGGATAATCTTCCTGGTACTGTAAACTTTATGATCGGAAATAATCCTGAAGAATGGAAAATAAAAGTTCCGACTTATGGCGCCGTCCTCTATAAGAACCTCTATCCCGGAATTGATCTCACTTACAAAGGAATTAACGGTCAATTGAAACGTGAATTTACTGTTACACCCGGTATCGACCCTGCTCTAATAAGAATGAAATACAGTAACCCGATTAAATTAACAAAAGAAATAGACGGGACACTTACAGTTGAAACAGAGACAGGAACTCTGATAGAGTCTAAACCAGTAAGTTACCAGGTTATTGATAGCAACAAAGTGCCTGTTTCTGTAGAGTACGAGATATACCCTGATCAATCAGTTGGATACATTGTTGGAGAATACGATTCACGATACCCACTTATTATTGACCCGGTTCTTGGATATTCAACATATCTGGGCGACTATGTTGACACTTCGTCATTCGGTGTTGCATCAACTGTAGAGGGAAATGCTGTGGTCACAGGTTATACTCTTGCATCAAATCGCTCAGCATCTGGTTGCTGTCGCTACAATGTGACTACTGGAACGTTTGATGACCGTTCAATAGGTCTGTACGCACCAAAAGGGGCCGATATATTTGTAACAATAATGAACAGCGACGGAAGTTCACCCATCGCTTCAACTTTCTTTGGAGGGACCAGCAACGATTATGGGACCTCTGTTGCAGTGGATGGAAATGATAATGTCTTCATCGCAGGAATGACGAGTTCAACTGATTTTCCTAATTACGGCGGCGGAATCCAAAATAGCGGATTCCAGAGATACAACAATGGCGGTGCAACAGATGCTTTTGTTGTGAAGATGAATCCTTCCCTTTCCTCAATAATCTATTCGACATATCTAGGCGGGAGTGGTGATGACCGTGCGAATGGAATAACTGTGGATAATTCTGGTTATGCGTACATAACCGGGGCAACCAATTCGTATAAAATGAGTAACTCAATGTTCCTTAAGTCATATCCGACTACTACTTATGCATACCAAAAAGATAAAGCCGGGTTTGGAGGGCTTTTTGACGGATTCATCACAAAGATGGATCAGAACGGGTTTGCACCTGTTTATTCAACATACCTTGGTGGTTCAGAAAATGATGAATCATACGGAATAACAACCGACATATATGGAGATGCTTTTGTCACTGGATACACTTCTTCTTCAAATTTCCCGGTATTAAATCCCATAAAATCGTTTTCAGGAGGAGGTACTGATGCGTTTGTCACAGAGCTCAGCCCAGGTGGAAATGGTCTCGTTTACTCAACCTACCTTGGAGGGAATTCCTGGGATTATGGCAGGGGAATTAAAGTGGACACCCTCGGACAAATGTATCTTACGGGATACACAAAGTCAACGGATTTCCCGGTCATGAACGCAATTCAGTCATCATTAGCCACAGTGTGGTATTATGATGCGTTCGTAACGAAACTTAACAGTGATGGAAACCAGTTTATGTATTCAACCTATCTGGGAGGCAGTGATGAAGATGAAGGGCTGGGCATTGCAATTGACCAAACCGGAGCTGCATATATAACTGGGTATACAAAATCATGGGACTTCCCACGTGGAAATTCATGGCAATATGCATATGACGGAGAGAGTGATGTGTTCCTGACAAAGTATGACTTTTCTGGGACCCAGTTATACTCATCGGTAATAGGCGGTTCACAGACAGATGTTGGTAACGGCATTTCATATTTCCAGAATTCTGCTGTTCCTGGTGATAGTGGTGTATATATAACGGGGTATACTAATTCCTGTAACTTCCCGACAACCCAAGGTGCCTTCAATACCACAAGGACATGTACAACTGATGATGGTTTTGTTATGAAAGTAAACTCATCTACGCCTTCTGTTCAATTCGCAGTCGATCCAACCTCAGGTAACACCACTACACCTTTCAGGTTTACAGCTTTTACAGGAGGGACACCGGTCCCAACCCTTTCATGGAACTTTGGTGACGGGTCGTCGACAGGAACAGGAAATCCTATCAATCATACGTATTCAATGCCTGGAACTTATACCATAATTCTTACAGGAACGAACGTTTACGGATCAAGCACATCTACTGGTACTGTCACTGTAAGTTGTCCAACACCTACAACTGCATATGTGAGTCTGAATGTATCTGGAGCAACACCTAACGCAGTAACTGTTGGGTATAATGGGACTGCCACAGCCACACTGCGCTGGCTTAACCCTTGTGTAGGATTATCCGGATACAATATAACAGTTATAGCGAATCAGTCCGGAACGGCAAATATAACTTCTGTAAGCTTCCCTTCATGGACATACCCGGACCCGGGTCTCAGAAATTATACATTTGTTGGAACTGACACGGTAATTATCAAAGCTATTGACTGGAACCATTCGAATAAACCAGGAACGACAAGCCCTGTCGACCTTGCTTACCTGAAAGTGAGTGGTTATACAACGATAGGCAGTTCGCTTATTTCTATAAATGCATCCGGAGTTACGTCATACGTAGACGCATATACTGGAACACGACTTTACATTACTCCCACTAACCTCACATTCACAGTTGATCCAAGTCATGTAACACCAGTTCCAAGTGGCATTTATGTACCTGGAGGTGTCGGGCCTGCCTCCGACTTGGATGGTGATGGTCTCCTAGACGACGTCAATGGAAACGGTGTACGTGACTTTGCTGATGTAGTGTTGCTCTTCCAGCAGATGCCGTCCGGGAGTTATATCAATGCAAATGGCTATGCAAATTACTTCAACTTTTCTCATGCAGCAGTGCATAGCGTAATTAGTTTTGCAGATGTGGTGGCGCTCTTTGGAATGATTTAATTGAGAATACTATAATTGCAATGTTTAACCCACAAATCCCTAACAATTTTCCTTATTTATTCTCTCAGGAACTATGAGAAAAAAAACCTCTTTTCAGCAGTATTTTCACAATCCAAATAAAATAATTTGATTTTTATATCCTGAAATTATATAAGGAATCTACAGAGAAATTAGAGATTGATGACCATATTGTCCTCTTGAGAACTATTGAAGGCAGGAAGAACTTTAAATATGAAAAGAGAAGCATATGTTATATAACTCGTGATTCCCGCCAAAATCTCGATAATATACCAGACGGTGGGGAAGGCGGAGGTCAATAATGAAGCTTCCATTACATGAAAGGAGATATCT
>CAIYHQ010000059.1 GCA_903926075.1 uncultured Methanomicrobiales archaeon | reverse complement strand
TTTTATTGGTGGTTGTCTTTACTGGTTCAACCTTTACAGGTGCTTCCTTTTCCGGTGGGCTTACTAAGTAACCCTTCCCGCCGTTACGTGCTACTTTCAGGAGAGATGAAAGGCTGATAAAACAGAACCCTGTTGTTGGGTCATTGAAGCATAACGCTTTCCCACTTCCTGATATCCACAGGTTGGCTGTTCCGGTGTCGTTCTTTATTGTGGTCTTTTTGCCGCTGCGTGTCCGGGTGATTCTTTCCATCATGTCCATTGAGACTTGGTATTCCTGCCCTGCCTTCGTCCTTATGTTCAGGTTTGCCTGGTTGTCCGCTGTCAGTTCGGCTGTGGTTAAGAATTTTTGATACATCGTGTTTACCTCATCCCTTGGGTTATCCCTTGGTATATACATATATTAGATGTAAGAGTATATATACTTACCTAGGTAATACTATAGGGTGATGAAAATAGAAGTCAATTGTGAGAAGGTTCTTGATAAGGAAGTTAAAGCGCAGACACACGCAGGAGTTATTTATGTTCCTCGCAGTTGGATAGGGAAAAAGACAAAGGTCCTGTTACTTGAACCACTGGAAGAGGAAGCACAGGGATAACTCAATTATACACTACTTTGTACACTACGCCGCCCTTGTTGATGTCACATCTACATGGGGGTATTATCGCTTCTTTTCTCAATCCCGCCTCGTATCCCTTACGGGTGCTGTTATTGCACCGGATACCTGGGAGGTTACCATAACCTCACAGCATTGGGGGCGGTCAATCTACTTTGACCCATGCCCAATATCGGCCCTTTCTCCATTTCAAGCAATATTTACCACATGTCCACGTCACATGGACATGGGGGTATTCTCGTTATAGGGCCTTACCACAAGAGTGATATGGCATAATGAAGAATCATAGTCATATGCCAGAAGTAATAGGATGCCACGAGGAAGAAATCACAGATGAAGAGTGGCCTTCTATTGACAAATCTATAAACGAGTATCAAAAGGGCATTTATGTTACAGATGAAGAAGTAAAGAAGCGCCTCAATCTCTAAATGTATACACTCCTTTTCTCAAAAGACGCTTTAAAGTATCTTGAATCTCTTCAAAAAGAGCATTATACAAGAATTTACAACAGTATTCATACAATACTTGAAAATCCTTATTCGCACGTTCAACCTTTGAAAACAAACAGGACTGAACAACCACTGTATAAATTACGTGTTGGCCATTATCGGATAATTTTACAGATACATTCTGATGTTGTGATAGTTTTCGTTATCTCTATCGGACACAGAAAAAACATTTACCGTAAATTGTAACAACGTCATGTTGTTATGGGGGTATTCTGCCTTGGTTTACTCTTTCAAGGAATATTTACCACATAATGCCGTGACGGCATCATGGGGGTATTCGGCCTTGCTTATCCAATTGCTCCTTAATTCAGTCACGGATTCCGTTACACAATCGAGCCTTAATTTGTGCCTGGTTCAATTGCTCAATAGAATGGGGCTCGATACCATAACGGTATTCAGCCTTAAATTGTGCCTGGTTCAATTGCTCAATAATTACGGCTGGTTTCTGCTTTCATTACACCGGGGTTAATATTGGTTCTTTTCAGAATTGAAGCAATTAAAAAAGAGATGGGGTTATTGTGAACAATTCCAGATAAATTTTATTTCACCCAAAGAGAGCTGGGCCTTTTCTATTCTCTCACGCAAGGTCGCCGGGTCCACCTGGTATAGTGCAGCAAGGGAGGAGAGATAATCATTATTATTCTTAGGTGCACCGGCTGTGAAATCAAATACACTTACCGTTATCCGTGTCATATTGGGCTAATCTCGTAATCTTCCTCATAATAAATCATATATTCCTGTGGAAATTCAATTGTTGCCACATATACACCCATAGCAACCGAGAGCACTAAATCGTCGTGTATGCCTTCACGCAATGCCTCATAAGAATCATGGCCTGTTGCTATGTTCACTTTAAGTTTAAAGTTCAACAATTCCTTTATCAGGGTGTCTGAAGGAGGAAGGGACCGAGCAATCTTAATCTTGCCTCCCTGGAATAAGACAACTAAATTATGAATCAAATCACGCTTTGGCACATTCCAGTTTAATCCGTCATAAGTCGCGTCATTGCCGCCCGTTATTGATATCGCTACAGGATTTAAAGCGTTCAATAAATCAGTAACCGCTCTTCCTACTCCTGTTCTGTCAATTACAAGAAGGGGAGAAGTGAGTTTTTGAAAAAGTTGTGTTATCCTTTCCGCCTGGGCGGGGTATGACATACCTAAAGGGAATCGTTCCAAGTGAACAACCTGTAATATTTCTCTTTCCTGTTTTATCACAGATATGGCAGTATAATCGTTAGATTGTCCTAAATCAACCGAGAGAATCAAACTTTCACCTTTCAGATCCTCATTAAGTGTGAAGTATTCGCAGGATAAGACGCCCGGGTATATCCACTCACTGGGAAACCTGAACTTTTTTTAGGAACAATAAAGGCACCCATGGCAACACTCAATACTAAATCATCGTGTATTCCCTCACGCCATGCCTCATAACTATCATGGCCTGTTGAGATGTTCACC
>CAIYHQ010000058.1 GCA_903926075.1 uncultured Methanomicrobiales archaeon | reverse complement strand
CCGTATAGGTTCACCTCATTATTGTTGTAGTTTGAGATTTTCTTTCTACTGATTGACATGATGGTTTTGGGACTTCAACTTGAAAAAGTTGTGGTCATATACATTATCACCAGGTACCAATGGTTTTGATGCACCGGATTTCAACATCACTTCGAATATGAATTTTTCCCATTATAATGAGATTTGAATTGCATTTTTTTATTTCCTTTATTGGAAATCTCTCAAACAGGCTTAAAAGTTCATGTTCGACAAAGAAATGAGTTGAAATACCGTTTTTATTTATGAAAGTATTTTCATCGACCATTTCTCCTTTTCCAAAACGCATATCCTCAACTGAGAAATCCCTTAAGAGAAAAGTCCCTCCATTTTTGAGGACTCTGTAGATCTCATCTGCTGATCTTCTTCTCCCCTCTTTTGTAATATGGGCGAGACAATGAAATGCAATAATAAAACTGAATGATTCTTTTGGGAAAGGGAGGCACTGTGCATCACCATTCACATACTCAATTTTCTGTCCCTGAAGTCTATTGGTACGGCACCGGTATAGAGCGTTTGGTGCATAATCAAGTGCAATCAGCAAGCATGATCTGAGTTCAGGGGTACGGGTAGTCTTCCCATCGCCGCAACCAATTTCAAGTACCAGATCACCATCATTGATTCCTTCAACTTTGTAGGGAGTTCCCTTCCATAACCTCCTGTTTTTTTTATATACTGTGTCCCATGTCTCCTTCTGTTGAATGTAGTCGTGGAATTCTGTGTTATTTTGCATATTAACTGTAAAATTATCAGATTTAGTTACATTAACAACATATAAATAGTGCCATGATAACAATATATTATTTTTTTAAAGGGGGTAATATGAATGAGAACGTGGCTTATAAAGAAAATCTTAATAATATGTCTGATTTTTTTGGTGTTACTGCTTGGAGTGACCGTTTCTGAAGCTTCAAAGACGATTCCGTCTGGCCATGAACCGATAACGATAACAAGTGATTCAAAAGCAGCAAGTAGTGATGTTTTCTCTCAATTTACAGGTCTGGAATTTACAAAGGGTACTGGAAATATCACGCGACCGCTTTCGCCTGCAACACAGGACCCAAATACACAGACCAATGAGATCGGTTATTATGAGATGGGGCAGTCTTTTGGTGGTGATTCACACTATAGCGGCTCACTTAATCTTGATACCGGAAATAAAGGCCCTACCGAGCAAAACCTTGAGACTAAGCGCGAACTGAGCTACAATGCAAGTGAGGGCGGGAGACTTTCGTTCCGTGAAGATGTAAGCAATACTGACATTGCAAACTCAGACATTGCTGAAGTTTCACTTTGCCCTTCAGATTCAAGCAATACTTCAAAGCCTGACACAAATTCAGAGAAAGTATTGTTTGGGGGCCAGGTTGATGCAAGTAATGTATCTCTTTCCTCTTCGTCTAGCGCTAGGATAGTATCTGATACCGGGGCTCCGGTTGGAGTTACATATGGAATTCATGCTCAGGGCGCTGGAAATTCCGTAAATGGCGTTGGTAGCGCAAAGAGTGAGGCCCATGTTTCAACCATGTCACAATCAGGAGAGACAACAAAGACTCTTAACTATGACGATATCACCGAAGTTAGCGGACTCTTTGAATTATCAAAGACCTTCTCCTATTCATCCTGATCATTTTTGTAAATTTCTGATAATTATCTGAAAAGGAAAATATTATTAAATTAGTCCAAGATCTCGGTCAGTGTCCCGTCATAAAGATTATAGTAGAGTCCGTGAATTTTAATGCTGCCTGATTTTATTGCCTTTTTTACCAATGGGTACTCTTTCAGGTGCCGAATTTGTAGTTTTATGTTCTCCTTCTCAATTTTACAGGATCGCTCTTTTCTCTCTTCTTCCGTAACAGCTGGTTTTTCCATGGAATCAATTGTCTCTTTTGCAGCCCTTGCATTATTTATCCACAATGAAAGGTAAGCGTCATCAATGTCCTGGTCAAGTGCCCTTATTGCACCGCACTGTGAATGACCACAAACGACAATGTCAGTTATTTTGAGATAATTTATTGCATATTCAGTAACTGTTGCAAAGTTCCAGTCATGAGTGGGAACAATGTTTCCAATGTTTCTGTGTACAAAGATGTCACCAGCATTTACTCCTGTGATACGTTCTGGAGTCACCCTAGAGTCTGAGCAGCCCAACCAGAGTATCTTGGGGTTTTGTCCAAGAACAAGGTTCCGATAGAAATCTTTGTTATTTTTGTATTCATTTTCCTGGAATATTTTATTTCCTTCAAGCAACTGGTCAATCATTGTTTCCTAACTCTCCTATTGTGGGCGTAAGTTTATTGATAGTTCTCTTTTTACAAGTTTCATCCTTATAGCATTTACCCTAATTCTGCTTGGGCTCTTTAGGGGTAAATATCTCGGAGAGCATGAAAATAACCGTGATATCACGATTAAACTCCGGACTGTTGCCTATGCATTCATAACTCCAATCTTCTTTATCATAAGTGGGATGAATGTCTCTTTCCCCTTAATCTTAGTGGCATTTGGTTTGTTTACGCTGCTTTTCATTCTGAAAATGGTTACAATGTTTGCAGGTGTCTACCTGCTTGCCTGTAGGTATATCCCTGACTGAGCGATGTACACCACCCTTCTCTTGTCCACTGGGGGGCTGACCTTTGGGACAATTGCCAGTTTATATGGTCTGCAGATGGGACTCATCACTCAGTCAGGGACAGTATTCGGTTCTTGTGGGTGTTATCATTGCTAGTGCAGTGATTCCAACGGTTATTGCTCAGAAATGGTACAAACCTGTGCAATCAGAAGATATGTCGATTGTGTGATTAGTAAAGCCAGATTTAAAAGAACATTACCAGAGCATGAGGAGATCAATCGTGTGTAAAATCGCCTGATAGAAGTACAAATGAATGACACCATATTTTTTTGAACATTAACAGTTATCAACACTTATCAGGAAAAAAAATTATTAGACTGCCGAATTTCAAGTATATCTGCAGAAACAAGTTAAGGATTAATAGTTACAGGTCCATAATGAAAGGTAAGGGATAAAAAAATGCGTGAACAAGAACAAACCATTACATATAAAAAAATTTGGCTAACTCCATCTTTAATTATCCTAACACGGCAAGGAGAACAAGAGAACATATTGGTCGCGTGTAAGATGGATTCAAGTCCAACTGGCTCCAATATCGACCTTGGGGATTGTGCCGACTATACGGGTAATAATCCTATTTATTGTAGTAGTTTAAGCGCCAGTTAGCCAAAAAATTTGCCTAAAAAAAAAACTTACTTTTTTTGTTATCATTTCAAAAAGTATTAGGTTAATTATAGACAAATTCAGGGGATATAAGGCCAAATTTAAAAAAATAAGGTTCCCTGCTCACAAAAACAGCGAAAATGTCAGGAATAGTATATGTTTGCGGTCGGCGACATAAAACGTCGGGCGTAATAATGCGTCAATACATCTGAATAAACCAGGAATGAACCTCCATCCATCTCATCTGTTATCCGTGGATTCAT
>CAIYHQ010000057.1 GCA_903926075.1 uncultured Methanomicrobiales archaeon | reverse complement strand
TCCCAATTTCCTCCATATAATAGTCACATTTTGGATTTTGACAAACTACTTCAATCAATCCTCTCGGTCGGGCCATACACAGTTCACAAATAGTATATGATTTTTCAGGATATAAAGTATGCCAATTTAGGACATTACCTAAGATTTTTTAGTACCTGATTTGTTCAATAACATTTTTCATGTATAATGACAACCCTGTAATATGTCACAAGGAAATCCAATCATCATTGTATGTCTGGCAGCCCTCTTCTTTATCTGTGTGTTTCCGGTTTTAGCAGAATCAGGTGGATATGAAAATGGCGGGTCTTCAATTTTAACTAAATTCCTGGGTTTCTTCCCGATTATAGGAATTTCGCAGAAAATTTCGACTCCTGTTTCAGGGATGCAATCGTTGATCCCCACACCTGTTTCTTACAAGTGCTTGCAGAGTAACTACAAGCGAATAGAAGGTTCGGGGACCAAAGATCCGCATGATAAATGGGGAAGTGGTAATGATGAATCAGAGGAGACACCCACGCCAACTACTGCTTCGGGAGATTTTAGTCCGTGTCCAGGTATTCCGAAAAGCGAGAGCTGGAAACAGATGGGAACTAATTTATTCCAGCAATGTTTCACAACTGTATTATGCAATTTAAATGGTAATAAACAGAATTCTACTGAATGCCAACTAATACCGGTTTGTCAGGTAGGCAGTGCAGCGGTGGTACCTTCTGACAATTTTGCTTCCTGTGCTCCCAATGATTTACTAGAGACACCTACACCGACGGTTACTCCTACACCGACGGTTACTCCTACACCGACGGTTACTCCTACTTACGCACCTCCTCTAGTATATATGACATACTTATATAGACCCCAGGTAGAAGCAGGCCTCACATATTTTCAACCAAAATTCACATATATTCCCTCAGAACCGACTACGGAACCGACTACGGAACCGACTACGGAACCAGGTCAATGAAAATAAAATTTTTATTTCTCTCATTATATAGAAAGGAAATGTGATGAAAATGACAAAGCCAACAAAAAAATCATTTATTTATTTTGCCATGCTGATATTTTTATCAGTGTGTCTCCTGATGTTGCCATTACAAGGCCTCACGATAAGTTCACTGAACCTTGAAATTAAACCAGATACTGATGTCATCTTCAGTTTCAAATATATAGCGACACCTGCTGAGCAGAAACTTATCAACATTTATAAACCTGACATTCTGACAAACCTGAGTGACCAGGGCATAGTCCCGTCATCCGGGAAGAGCGAAAATTCATTTATTGTCCCTAACTATTCATCCAAAACGACAATCAATGGAAAGACCGCATATATACTGCCAGGATTTTATTATCATGATATGGCAGCAATTGACGGATTACAAAAGGACATCGAAGCAATAAAGATAATTACTGGAAATAACCTTACCCCAAAAATAACTACCATTAAATGGCCGGACGGAACGAGTCTGCATCTCCCTCCCCTCGGATATGTACCAAATCTCTACCATATAATTGAAAACCCGGTCAACACTACAAAGACAGAGGTGATAAAGACAGTTCTAATTAAAAATGTTACATCAAAACCCGGAAAGTGAGACAAGGCATAAGTTTCGCATCAGATTGTCGCGAATAATTCCAACAACTCTTTTAATTCCAATAATCAATAGGGAGGGATATGGTATAATCAGAAAACCAATCCGATAAACGATAATTTCGATCAATCACTTCATTTGACAAAAATATTTGCGGGTTTTCTTTGTGGCACACCGTCCGCCTGAACTTGTTTATAGTGTTAATGAAAAACCCCCAATACTTTCTCTTTTCCTTTTTGGGCTTCAGCATATTTGCATCATAACGATTACAATGATTTTTCCCGTTGTTATCGTTGAAACAATAGGGGGAAGCAATGATGAAGCGATGTTCATGGTGAGCATGGGAATGCTTGCATCCGGGATAACAACGGTACTCCAGTCGTACGGGAAACACGGGATAGGGTCTGGTTACCTTTGCCCATCCCTCTGCGGCCCTTCATATCTTTCATCAGCTATGATGGCTGCACAGGCAGGTGGTCTCCACGTCCTCTACGGAATGACGTTTCTCTCTGGAATTGCCGAGTCACTGTTTTCACAGGTGATAACTAAGCTCAAACGGCTCTTCCCTGCAGAAGTTACCGGTGTAGTCGTGACATTTGTGGGAATTGCAATATTTCCTGTGGCATTTCCAAGGTTTATTGGTTATAGTGCTGAGACCAGGACAATAGACCCACTCATCCTTGTTATCGGAATTTCGACACTTGCGATAATAATCGGGTTAAACATCTTCACAAAAAGCCGCATCCGGTTGTATTGCCTTCTTATAGGGACAATATTCGGGTATATCCTTGCTGCAGCCACAGGGGCTCTCAACGCATCACATATTAACGAGATACTGCAAGCCCCACTTTTCGGTTTTCCGGATATTTCACATTTTGGGCTTGCATTTGATATGAATCTCATCCTTCCTTTCTTTATCGCAATGATCTGCTCCACCTTAAAATCTGTTGGTGATGTAACGACCTGCCAGCGTATCAATGATCTGGACTGGAAGCGCCCTGATATGAATAATTTGAAAGGGGGAATACTTGCAGACGGGCTTGCGGATGTAATAAGCGGTCTTCTTGGTACGTTTAGCCAGTCAACCTCCTCGAGCAATATCGGACTCTCAATTGGGACTGGCGTTACCTCGAGATATATAGGTTATTCTATTGGAATTATCCTCGTTATCCTTTCGATTTTTCCAAGACTTTCAATGGCGTTTGTTATTATGCCATTCCCGGTCATGGGAGCGGTGCTGCTCTACGCTGCATCCTTCATGGTTATTGCAGGTTTCCAGATAATAATGTCGAGGATGATTGACGACCGTAAGGCAATTTTAGTTGGAATTTCATTCCTCGTAGGACTTTCAGCGATGGTTCCTGGGCTCTACGCAAATGTTCCAGAATATTTAAGGCCTGTCTTTGCGTCACCCCTGTCCCTTGCAACTATAACTGTAATCTTTCTAAACCTCCTTATCTTTGAACAGGTAACACTAACAAAAAAACTTCAAATTGACCCTAAAAAAGATAATTTTGATATAATTTTTAATTTCATGCGTGTGAATGGAAGCTCCTGGGGTGCAGAATCCGATGTAATAGCAAGGGCAACATCAGCCATTTACGAAACCATAGAGGCAATTCTGGTAATCAGCGGTTATGTTGAAAAAATAGATTTGAAAGTCTCATTTGACAGATCAAACCTTGATGTGGAGATAAGCTACAAGGGCCCTGTTTTTAGGATACATAAAAAAACACCTTCAGAAGAAGTTATTATCAAAGAAGCGACTGGTAGTGCATACCTTGCCGGCTACATAGTCAGCAGGTATACTGAAAAAGTAAAAACCTCGAAAAGGGATGAAATATCATACGTATTCCTTCACTTTAATAATTAACAGACCGGGAAAAAAGGGGGTTTAAGAAAATTAGAACTTTTTTTTCCTGCCGGTTCGGAAGTTATTTTTGTTCAGGGAATGGAGAGTGAGAACAAGGTCCCTGAATCACGGTTATATAGGGGAGGTTCTAATTACTCACTATGGCATCAGAAAAAGAGATGTACGAGATCATAGGGAGGGCTGTTGCAGATAAACAGTTCCGTGAGGCGCTCATACTCAATCCACAAAACGCGGTAAAGGCACTCGGGTACTCATTAACGCCTGAACAATCCGATTCTCTCAAAGAATCAAAACTAGGTATGATATCTGAAGAACTAAACACAAGGATATCTAAGATGGGACTTGGATGTGGGGCCGGGGGACTTGGACTTTCCATCTCCATGGGACCAAGTTAATTTATTTAGAAAGGATATCTAATCACCATTGATTATTATGATAGGAATCCGTCATCAGTCAATAAGATTCAAAGAAGGCAACCCTATAGGAGTTATTCTTGATATTGATACATTTCAAAGAATAGAATCCATTATAGAAGACCATGGGCTTGCTCATCTCATGGATGAGGTATCCAACGAAGAGGAGTTAGAGCGTGAGGATGCCATTAAATTGTATAAATCGAGTGATATTAAATAAACTTTATATTTTCCCATATCTCTTGTAGATGTTACTTCTATGCCCGATTGAATCAATTAACAATACTTTTTCCTGAGTATCTATAAGTAAAATTACCCGATATTCACCGATGCAGACACGATAATGAGGAGGGGAATATTGCCCCCGGAGTTTCTTACAATGGGAAAATGGATTCTCTTTGATCTCACTCATTGCGAGAATTATTCTTTTTTGGTATATCATGAGGTAGGTGAAAAAGGTCCCGGTCGGCTGCCTTGGTATATTGGATTCTATAGGTCATTTAATGCCATATTTAATCATAATATCTGATTCGGAAATGGTGTCTCCGTTATGATATTCCTGTATAGCTTCATTTGCTCGTTTTCCCCATCCATCACAGAGGGGGTTATAATCAGATAATATACGTTCAATTACATCCAGGGGCGTTTCATTGGGCCTGGTTCGCAAGGCTTCGATCTTATGGAATAAATCTTCAGGAACTTCAAGTGTGACAGGCATAATCAAAATCTCTCATAAAGAGGGTTAATGGTTTTGGTATTCACCCTTTCAATTCTCCTTTCTCAGCCATCTCACGAATAACTTTCTTAATCATTTCTTCACCCTGGGAGGTTGCCAACAATCCTTCTAATGACACAATAGTTTCGTTCTGAGTTTCTGCAGCTTCCCGGGTTAATGAAAAACCGCAAGAGGAACAAAAAGCCCAAGTAAGAGCGTTTGTTGTATGGCATCTGGGACATTCTCTTACTTTCATTGAAACATATTTCCATTTTTTCGCTTCTCCTGCCTCAATGCCATGAAGTTTCATAACTCCACTCAATACGTCTTCACTTGATACATGGTCATACCTATCCATCATTCGTGAAGCATGCCCCCAATGCATCGCACTAATCACACGGTCAGGAAGTCCCTGCCTTCGTTTGTTGGTCACGGAACTGTGCCTAAAAAGATAAGGGAATACTCTTTTATCATCCATTCCGGCCTTTTGAACTATTGGGCTTAACACTGTCTTTACGGAATGCGATTTCAATCTGGGGTATGGTTGTTTTAACTTCACGAATACTGGTTTATCATCAGTAGCTTCACCTGTGGGATAGTTTGCTTTCCATAATGCAAGATAAGGGCGTGCAAGTCCTAAAGGGATATACCTGGGTATGCCAGTTTTCTGGTTTACGTTCACGATTGCCATATCACCTTCAAAAGATATGTTGCCCCAATTAAGAGAGACGGCATCAACAGGTCTTAATCCCCCATCATAAAGTTTCATGAACAAATCCCTGTCTCTGTCCTTAGTGCAGGATTCGATAATCTTCTGAATGTCTTCATCTGTCAGTATCATTGCGGCTTGAACAGTCATCTGATCTTGTGCTGGCTGTTTCGCTTCAAGAATTATTTTTGATGAAGGGTTATTCAGGAATTTACAGAATGGTTTCAGAGTTGCAAAGATACGCCGTCCTGTGTTAGGCTTATATTTCGTGCGTATCTGCCTTACTATGCTAGTAAAATCGCTCTCTGTGGCTGTATATGGGTCAGGAATATGTGAAAAAAGAATAGTATGATATTGGGCTTCCACATATAGAGTTGAAGATCTTGATCCATCTCTGACTTCTTAATTTTGAAGAGAAGTGAGAATCGCCTCTCCTGATGGTTTAGAGAGGGGGGTAACGGTTATTTTCACTTGGATGTAATCTTGATAATTGTTATAACGGGTACCAGATCTTCATGCCATATCATATTATAAGATATGCTAGTGTATAATTGTAACTTAGTCATACTCACGCCATGTATGCTTACATGCAGTACACCTGAAAAACCTTACTTCACTCTCATCTGCTGAACGGAGCTGACGTAACCACCACTCTGCGAGGTTGTGGCTGCACTTTGGGCACTTGATTGCTGTTGTCGGCTTTGTTATTACCTGTTCATAGTCTTCGACAATGACAATGTCACGTTTAACAATTTCTGTCCTTTTTTTGAGGTTATCATCCTTCCCGATATTGCGAAGATATCCACATCTTTTACATTTTAACTGGCCACCTGTGGAGATCATAAGACTTTTGCATTCAGGACAGAACATGTACACTGTAATTTATATGCGAAACAAGATTAAGTGATCTATATGGATTGTAACCTCTATATCTCACAGGTTTTTTCTACCAGTAAAGAATGGTTTTTCTAAATTGAAGCACTATTAAAACAGGAATAATGGAAGCCTTATTTATTACTCTTTCTGCAATTGGATTTATTCTCTTTTTAATTCCTACAAAATGGAGAGGATATTGCGGTACAGCTGGTTGGGGATTTATTGTTCTATACCTAATCTCTGAGATTCCGAGGTATTTATCAGAAAATAATATATTATACCCTTCAATGGCAGTTCTTAGCATACCCTTTCTTTTCATAACCGGAAAATATCTTTTGCAAAATGACAGTAGAGCGTTTTCACTTTCAAAAGCAGCAGCTGTGGCATTTCTTATTTATGCGCCTTTTGCGTATATCACTCTCGTAGGAAACTGGCTCATTGGTGTTGTAACAGGGGAGGTGCTTTTATTGCTCAACCTTTTTGGACAAAATGCAATGCTTGTTGCCTGGAACATAATCATCCGAAATGGCTTCAGGACTGAAATAATACTTGCATGTACCGGAATCCAGAGTATTGCAATCATGCTGGGTGTAGTTGTTGCTGTTCCCACTACTACCAGGCAGAAATTTATCTCATTTATCCTGATTGTGCCTACAATTTATATTTTGAATTTGTTCAGGAATGTTGGGGTAATTATTGCATATACTGGTCAGTGGTTCCCTTACCTGCCTGAAATAGCAGGTAATGGTGAGTATGGATATGAAAGTTTCTTCTGGGCCCACAATATTATTGCTGAATTCCTTGCACTTATATTTCTGATATGGATAGTTTATAATTTATTCCGGATTATTCCTGCGCTTGGTGAACTTGCGTCAGGTCTCGTAGAAATGTATTGGGGTGAGATCAGGAAAGTGTCCGGTAAAGATAAATGATTCTCTGTATGGCAGATAAATTGGTACAAAAAGCAATGATGATGACTGCAACTGATATGAAACCCGAAATTCCACCTATGCCTATAACAAGCAGGGTTTCGGGTCTCCCAAAGAAACCAACACCCTCAAGTGGGTCGTCAATTTTCCCTTCCACTCTCTCTTTAAATCCAATTTCTGCATAAACAACCGGTTTTATAAATGTATTCATAAGTGAACCAATGATAGCAATTGTTACTATGGCAAAATCAGCAATTTGGGGGACCAGTATAAACTGACTTATGATAGGGACACCCGATAGTCCGATTCCCAGTATTACAATTGCATCAACGTATTTATCGACTATCCAGTCAAAAACTGCTCCAAACCGGGTCTCATTGTTAGTATTTCGTGCAACACTTCCATCAGTAAGGTCTAGTACTGCTGAAACAAACAACATCACGCTACCAGCAAGAAACAGTCTTTCAACAAACAGACATGCGCAGAGAATTCCAAAAAAAAGTGATAACACTGATATCTGATTTGGTGAAAGTCCGATCCTTGTAAAAGCTGTTGCAACCGGGGTAAGATAATGGATACACCGAGGCCGTAAGCCTGTGATATTCATTGATAATAAGAGAGGTTCCCGCCCGAATTAAACTTACGGAAATACATAGGAGAATCATTAATGTAATAAAAGACAAATATTTCCTTATACGAGCACCATGACTGACATACAAAATTCCAGACCTTTTGTCCTCATGATGTCAGAGATAACGGTTGATGGAAAATTAACCCTATTTCGCGGTGCCTCAAGTAAAATTCTTATGAAATATATGTCCCATGAATCAGAGATTCTCCTCCATACTACTCGGGCCGAGGTGGACGCAATCATGGTCGGTTCGAGGACGATTGCAATTGACAACTCATTCCTGACAGTCAGACTTGTCAAGGGAAAGAGCCCGCTTCGTGTTATCCCAAACAGCCGGGCCGATATTTCACCTGATGCCAATGTCCTTTCTGGAGGAGTGCCTACCCTTATTGCTGTTTCCGAGAAGGCACCAGTGGAAAACATCCGTTTCCTGGAGGCAAGGGGGGCAATTGTCAGGACATATGGAAAAGATAAAGTAGATTTACCTCTGTTGCTCCATTCACTCTATGAAGATTTTGGAGTGAAAAGGATGATGATCGAAGGTGGACCAACATTAAACCGGCAGATGATCAAAGCGAGGCTGATTGATGAAATTCGTCTCGTTCATCTTCCCTTTATAGTTGGAGGAGATGACACTCCATCTCTAGTAGGTGGGGACAGAATTGAAAGTGAAGACGAGATGGTTAGGCTTGAACTAAAAGAGCATTATCTTTGTGGTTCAAACCTCATTACCGAATACAAAGTCCTATAAACTAAATTCTGCAATCCTGGGAATTTAAACTTTTATTATAATAAAAACTGGATTATAAAGTAGATATTGGATCTGACTTCATAAGTTCACGGCAGACTATAGTAGCATACTGACCGGGTTTCAATTCAAATTTCAGCTGTAATTTATCCTCTGCTATCTCGAAATCAATGAATGTTCGTAGAGAGATTGGACGTAAAGCGCCATTATATCTGACTTTGATGACCTTTTCTATTTCCTTGAAATTTTCCGCCCTAATACCAAATTTAACCATTAAATCTGATATAATGGTGTCCATCAGACCTGCCGGTTCAGGATCTGTATTTCCCGTGATAAATGAACATATATCTGATCTTCCCCTCGTGAGAAGGACTTTAGATGCAACAATATTTTTCTCATTAACCCGGTCCACTCTCCCATCGGCAAAAATGAGTCTGTCTCCATTAACCGGTTCCAAGAGCCCTATACCTGCTTTTAACCTCGCCGATAAAGACAAATTAAAGATAAGGGACTGGAATGCACTTACAAAAAGTGAAATAAGTCTTGGGGGCAGTGAAAGTATTGCACCCTGGTAATCATTTGGATTTGAATGCAGATACTGAAGAAGTGCCCGCTCATATGTCAGTTGCCTGGGGAACTCTTTTAATGCAAGCAATGTATCGTTCGTCTCTGAAAAATTATCACGTGCTCTTTTTGTATTCGGGTTCTCTCCAGGGAAACCACCGCCGATATATTTTAGTGTAGCTTCCTGAAATTCGCCTTTTAACAGATGAAGACCAATAGTGTGCGTAACAGGGCGTGTAACTCCAAATCTCTGAAGTCCAAAATAATTTGGTATTCCGTTCTTTGCAGCAGACTGAAGGGTTATAGTCTCTAACTCAGCATTATCCAGAGAAAAATCGCGTATTATAATTTTAAACAGGTTTCCTGCATGTTTTCCAAGTTGTAGCTGCTCGTGGCTACGCCCCACCGGAGTACAAACGATGTCAGGAATATGGATTTTTTCAAGGTCGCATGGATCAACATCATAGAGCGAAATAAGCTGAGTTGTTACTGCATTTTTGTCTTTAGTGCCTGACCATGATATCCGTCGATGGCTGATTCCAAGATTTTTTGCAATCTCTTTTACTACCCTCTGGAGTTCCCAGTTGGTTTTAGTGAGCTTGCAGATTAAATATTTGCCCTCGTTTCCAATCTTCAGAGGGACTTCTTCAACTGCAAAATCTTCAGGTCCTGCCCTTAACTTACCCTGAATACCAGGAGTGTCAGTAATGTAGCAGCAGATTCCAAGGTCCTGTTCCAGGGGATATGGACTGAGCTTCATAACAATTGGAGGGAAGAGGTTATTTTATCAAGTTCTGAAACCTTTGCCGGTCCAAGGCCAAGAGCAGTTACAGTACCAGGCGGAATTTCAGTGAGTCCTGCATCCTGAATTATTGCAGAAGGTATACCATTTATTTCAGCAATAGTTTTCAATTCAAATAGTGCGCGTTCATTTGTCACTTTAAGAACAACTTTTTTCTGTCCTTCGTTATACCATGCCTTTTTTGCGTCCTTCCCTGCATGTTCATAAGCAGAGACTGCTGCATGTGCAATCTGGGCGCATCTCTTCCCACAACTCATCTTTATGTCATCACGAATAATCAGGCACTGCTTCCAGAGAAATTCAGGGTCTTCCGCCATCTCACACTCTTATGTGTGATAACTTCGGAAAAGTGTATGGATAACGGAGGCAGACAGATATTGCAGGAGCACTATCAGGTAATTGTAGTAGGGGCCGGACCTGCAGGGAGCGCTGCTGCACGATTTTGTGCATTATCAGGGCTAAAAACTCTCATAATTGAAGAACATGCAACCCCTGGATATCCGGTGCAATGTGCGGGTCTTCTCTCTATTAATGCCTTTCAGGAGTGTGAGGTGAGTAATGAATCCATTATTAACACGGTATATGGCGCACGTATTGAGACTGAGTCCGGCCATGAGTTAATATTCAGGTCAAAACGGGAAAAAGCACACGTTGTAGATAGAGCTATTCTAGACATTGAAATGCTGAGACTAGCCGCAGAAGCCGGTGCAGATGTCAGAACAAAGACAATCGCATGGGAGATAAATTCTCATGAAATAAAGACAATCGGGATAAATGGCACTGCCTCAATTGAATATGATATCCTTATTGCTGCAGACGGGCCAAGAAGCCGAATAAGAAGGCTCCTAAATCTCAATCCACCGAAAACCTTTATCGGGGGAGTTCAGGTCGAAATTCCCTGGAAAGGGGAGGATGATATTGTCCATATTTACCCGGATTCATCTCCTTCATTTTTTGGATGGGTAATTCCACTATCCGGAAACCGGGCCAGGGTAGGTTTATGTGGAGTATCAGGTGTTCCTCAATTATTTAAAATATTCAGGTTGAAGTTTAAAGATCTCTCTCTCCACTCAGTATCAGGGGTTATTCCATTAGGGGTTATGAACCCGACCTGGAAAGGCCGGGTCCTGTTTGTAGGTGATTCTGCAGGGTTTGCAAAACCTACATCCGGGGGGGGTGTCTATACTGGAGTTCGATCAGCCCGGCATGCTGCATTTGTAGCAAAAGAATGTATTGAAAAGTCTGACTATTCAGAGAGGGCGATTTCCCGCTATGAATCTCTCTGGAAGAAGGACATCGGGCACGAACTTGCCATAGGATGGCAGCTCTTCAAAATGAGGGGAATAGTGACCCAGTCTGAGTTAGAGTCAATAATTATCAGTCTGAACAAGGAAAAAAATAAACAACGTATTATCGAAAATGGTGACATGGACCGACCTGCAAGGTTAATTGCATCTCTTCTTAAAGATCCTGAAATACTAGCACAATCAATTTGTATTTCTTTAAAATATGTAGCGAATAATCTAAAAATTTTATAATTCTTAAATAATTAGTAATAAAAATTTAAATAATTGTATTAAGAAAAGTTATTTATGCATATACCTGACGCTTTTATCCCTCTCAACCAAGCGATAATTTACTGGATTATTGCCCTGATTTTCGTCGCTCTAGCAATCAGGTGGGCGCGAAAAGAGCTCAGCGATGAGAAAATTCCTCTCGTTGCGGTTCTTGCTGCAGGAATTTTTGCAATACAGGCCTTCAATATACCAGTCTCACTCGGAACGAGCGGTCACCTTGTAGGTGGTGCACTTGCGGCTATTGTCCTTGGTTCTCCATTTGCTGCAGTTTTTATCCTAACAATGGTGCTGATTGTCCAGGGTGTTTTCTTTGGTGACGGCGGAATAACAACAATGGGTGTGAATATAATAAATATGGGTGTAATCGGAGGTTTTGTCGGGTTTTATTCATTCAAAGGTCTGATGGCCGCTACAAAAAATCTTCCGGTATCGGGTTTTACTGCTGCATGGTTTGCCTGCTTCATCCCTTCACTCGCCTGTGCCTTTGAAATGTACTTTGCAGGAACATTTCCCCTTGTTCCTGGACTCATCACTATGGGAGTGTATCATGCTGCAATCGGAATAATTGAAGGTGTAATCACGGTTGTTGTCCTGTACCTCCTTATTAGTGTCAGACCTGATATTGTCGCTTATAAAAGGCGGGTGAACGGCTGAATGAATAATAAAACATTGATAATAGCAGGTCTTGTTTTTGCTATTATTATTGGCGTTCTTGCAGTATTTTTTGCATCAGGTGATCCGGATGGTCTGGAAAGTACTGCGCTTGTCATTAAAGGGGAAAAAACACTATTTGGTCCTTTATCCGTTAATCCAGGTGTTACAGAAGGTGCTAATGGTGGTTTTTCCTACTCTGCACCCTTACCTGATTACTCAATGGGTGAAAAATTTGGTCATCTGGGTCAGATTGTAGCAATGCTTGCAGGGATTATAATTGCATTTGTTCTTGTAATAGGCGTTTCAAAAGTTGTCAGGAAAATATCTGAGAAACGAAAACCAAACTAATTTTAATTTCAATTTCAGATTTACTATTAACAATGCACCTTATCGAGACGAAAAACCTTGTTTATGAATACCCTGGATCTGTTTCGGCTATTTCCGGTTTAAATTTTATAGCCCCAAGAAACTCCCGTATTGCAGTCATTGGGTCAAACGGTGCAGGAAAGAGCACACTTTTCAGGCACTTTAATGGAATTCTTAAACCCTCATCCGGTACAGTCTTTGTAAGGGGTGAACCAATCTCAAAAGATAACCTACGTGAAGTGAGAAAGTTTGTAGGAGTAGTCTTTCAGAATGCGGATGATCAAATATTTGCACCGACAGTAAGAGAAGACGTCGGATTTGGCCCTACAAATCTGGGTCTTCCTCCAGAAATGGTGGAACACAGGGTAAATGAAGCACTTCATATGCTCAGAATCACTGATCTTGCCGACCGTGTCCCTCATCACCTGAGTGGAGGTGAAAAGAAAAGGGTAGCGATAGCAGGAGTAATTGCAATGGAACCACAGGTCCTTGTCCTCGATGAACCTACTGCCGGACTTGACCCTCAGGGTGTCGAAGATCTTATTGCTTTTATTAATACCCTGTCAAAAAAATATGGGATGACAATTATCAGTGCCACGCATGATCTGTCCCTTCTCCCACTGATAGCCGATTATGTTTATGTAATGAATAAAGGTGCTTTTGTTACACAGGGATCGGTAATGGAGATTTTTGACCAGCAGGACCTTTTGCGCTCTGTCAGGCTTGAAGTACCGGTAATACCTCGCCTTTTTTACTCTCTAAAAAAGGAGGGTTATGCAATACCAATGGCCCTGACATACGATGAAGCATATACTGCACTAACATCTGCAGTTCACAAGGTAGAATGATAGAAGAACTCTTTCTTATTGAGAAGGACGCTTACAAAAAAAGTCCATTTCATGACCTTGATGCAAGGATCAAGATTGTACTCTGTTTTTCTGCACTAATTGCGGTTGTTTCCCTCCCATATAGTCCTTTGGTGTTTAGGGCAGGATTAATCTTCATTATATTCTTTGGAATTTTATGGGCATCGTCCAGGTTATCACCTGTTGTTTATCTGAAACGTCTGCTTCTGGTACTACCTTTTGGGGGATTCATCATTTTTTTTCAGATATTCTTCCAAAACCGGTATTATACAGTCTTCCATCCTTTGCTCTCCCTTCCTTTTGGAATATCAATATATCAGGAATCAATAGAATTTGCTTTAATTCTTCTTGTAAAATTCATCGTATCTGTATCATTTATAATACTCTTATCCTCTACAACAAAGATGCAGGACTTTTTGGAGGGTGCCGGAAGACTTGGCATGCCGGCAGAATTCACCTTAAGTCTGGGAATGATGATCCGGTATCTGTTTGTCTTTGGTTATGTTTTAAGAAAGATGCAGCAGGCCATGGAGTCCCGTTGTTTTGATCCTTTTAATAAAGAGCTTCCTTACAAGTACCGTTTGAAAAAAATCGGTTATGCAATAGGAACTCTCTTCATCAGATCGTATGAACAAGGTGAGAGGACTTATATCAGTATGCTCTGCAGAGGATATGGAAGGAAAAGCCACCTTTTCATCAGGAAAAAAGCAATTTTACGCTATGAATGGGGTGTTCTAATAGCAGGTATGACATTCATAATTCTTATCCCTCTTTTTTTCCTTCAGATGTATTGATAACTGAAAATAACTCGGATTATCACTATCTTCTGGATTTTAAGTCTGGGCATCTAACAAGGATTAAGTGATCCGTGACAGTCGTTTTCTTGCGCAACTTCTTGGAATAGGGGTTGTAAAACGCCAAAGCCTTATTTCTCTTGGTTCATCGCTTGGAATAACTCTCCTTGGTTATCTTGCGACTGTCTATATTGCTCATTACCTGGGGGCTGGCCCACTGGGGGCATTTTTCCTGTTTATTGCTTACTGGAATTTTCTGTCTTTCTTTACGGATTGTGGGGTGTCTGCCGCATGCGTTCAGCGCATTAGTGAAGGAAAAAATATTAATGAATATTTTTCCGCTCATCTGCTCGTTAGGATAATTCTTACTACAATAGTCTCACTTGCCCTCATTATTGCTTATCCATATGCGGTTGACCTCGTTTCATCAGGTCTCTATTGGTTGTTAATCCCGGGTTTAATCATTGGCCTGATATCAGGATCAATTGGAGCCGGTGTTTACGGAATCGGGAAGGTAGGGATAACACAAATTTCAGACCTGACAAATTCAGCTGTAAAAGTTGCAGTCCAAATTTTTGCGGTAATAGCAGGATTTGGGGCTTTCGGTCTTGTTGGAGGATTTATTGCAGGTATTGCTGCGGGTTCGATTGTGAATTATCGTTTTTTTAGGCTGCACCTCTCAGGTTTCCATTGGGAACATCTAATTAATCTGAAATCTTTTGCATTCTGGTCATTTTGTACTGGCATTATTGGTGTAGTGATGGGCTATGCAGACACTCTGATAATTGGATATTATCTGAATAACTCAGATGTCGGATTTTACAAAACAGCTGCACAGTTTGCATCAATTGCATTTCTCGCAACAGCTGCATTCAGGGCATCACTTTATCCCCGTATCAGTCACTGGAACAGTATCTTTGATCCTATATCAATTGCTGACGCATTGAGCAGGGCTTGCACTTATTCACTTGTATTTACAATTCCTGCTGTAGTTGGGGCAACAATTTTTGCTGATAAAATTCTGTATTTTTTTTATGGCTCACCATTCATTGTCGCTGCTCCTGTTCTTGTAATTCTCCTTTTTATGCAGTTCCCTTCAATTATTGTTAACCTTGAAGCGGTATCACTATCCGCCCAGAACCGGCCGGGACTTGTATTTAAAGCTTCATTTCTTTCATCAGTTGTAATGGTTCTTCTGAATGTCACGTTAGTGCCGCTTTACGGCATAAATGGAGCTGCAGTAGCGACCTTAATCGCAACAATTGTATACGCTGTTTTTGCTCATTATGAACACAGAAAACTGATACAATTTAAGGTGCCTTCTGCTGTAGTTATACGAGTTGGAATTTCAGCATTTTTAATGGCAGTAGTCCTCGCACTCATCAGGTTGGTTACCGGAATTAATACTGTATTTGAGCTTTTTTTATCAATTTGCGTCGGTGCAATAATCTTTGTTATAGTTTTCCTTAAGTTATGCCGTGGAATACGAAATGAACTCGCATCATTAATTCGAGATTTGGGTATTCCATTTCCGGGCTGGCTATGAATTAAAACCGATAGACAAGTATTTCTCAAAATATTTAAAAAAGAAAAGTATGAACAAGTTTGGTCACGGCTTTGTTACAAATCTTCTTATGCGAATATCAATTGAGGTGGACAGGCAACTGGGGATTTTAGACGCTGATGCAGGTAATTACAAATAATAAACCCAGTTATCTTTGATTAGGATTAAGTGTTATTCCGTCCAATATTAAGAGAACAGCCAATATAGTCCGGTTCATTTTTAGGTTGATAGTGATGGGAGAAAATAAGGAAGGTCATATCACTGTTCTGGAAGGATTGCAGCCAGTTCGTGTACGTCCGGCAATGTACATAGGAAGTACTGACACAAGGGGACTACATCACCTGGTGTACGAAGTCGTAGATAATTCAGTCGACGAATCACTTGCAGGACATTGTGACAGGATTTTTATTACACTTAACAGCGATGGTTCATGTTCAGTTCTTGATAATGGGCGTGGTATCCCTGTATACAAAATGGAGAAGACAGGAAAAAGTGCATTAGAGACAGCTCTTACTGTGCTTCATGCTGGAGGAAAATTTGACAAGGATACATACCAGGTTTCAGGTGGTCTTCACGGTGTTGGAGTTTCGGTTGTGAATGCCCTCTCAATAAATCTCTCTGCAACAGTCTACCGCGATGGAAAAGTGTATAGCATTAATTTTAGCCAGGGCAAAACAAAAAATCCGATGGAAGTTAGAGAGGAAACACTCCTGGAACTTGTACAGCGGTATAAGTCAACTTATGGAGAGGGCACTCATGTGGTTGAATCTGACAGGGATGAATTTCTTCTCAAACACAGGGAAAAACTAACCGGTACCCAAATAAAATTTATTCCAGACCCTGAAATATTTGAAACTACGATATTTGACTATGATGTCCTCGCCCACAGACTTCGTGAAATGGCATTTCTCAATAAAAACCTTGCAATATCATTAAAGGATGAAAGATCAGGGGACAATGAAACGTTTTTTTATGAGGGTGGGATCAGGGAATTTGTCAGTTTCCTTAATTCCGGTAAAACTATACTTTTCCCAGATGTTTTAACTTTCGATAAACGAGATGAAGATGAAAAACTTGAAGTTGATGTTGCCCTTCAATATAATTCCACATATGGAGAGCAGGTTCTCTCTTTTGTTAATAGTGTAAATACCCGTGAGGGCGGTACTCACCTTGAAGGTTTCAGAACTGCGTTGACAAGGGCAATTAATGCAACGGCAAAGAAAAATAACCTCTTTAAAGATCCAGGTGCCAATGTCAAGGGGGAGGACGTACGCGAGGGTCTTACAGCTGTAATCAGCCTTAAAATGGCTCATCCACAGTTTGAAGGTCAGACAAAGATGCGATTAGGGAATTCAAACGTTCGTGGAATAGTGGATTCCCTTGTCTATCAATCTCTTTTGGATTATTTTGAAGAACATCCAAAGACCATTGCCGCAATTGCCGAAAAATCCCTGAATGCCGCAAGAGCAAGAGAAGCTGCACGCAATGCAAAGGAGCTGGCACGGAGAAAAAGTTCACTTGAAAGTACAGGTCTTCCCGGAAAACTTGCAGACTGCAGTGAACGTGATCCATCAAAAAGTGAGATATATATTGTTGAAGGGGATTCGGCAGGCGGCTCAGCAAAAGGGGGGAGAGATAGGCGTTTTCAGGCAATTCTCCCATTAAGAGGAAAGATCCTAAATGTAGAAAAAGCGACTGAACATAAAATATTAAAAAATACAGAGGTTCAGGCACTAATTTCTGCAATAGGAAGTGGTGTAGGTGAACGTTTCGACTCTGCAAGGGCACGCTACCACCAGATAATTCTTATGACAGATGCAGATATCGACGGAGCCCACATCAGGACATTACTCCTCACTTTTTTCTTCAGATACATGAAAGAACTAATCGAGGCGGGTTATATCTACATTGCCCAGCCTCCTCTATATCGGATTTCAAAAGGGAAGGAATTTGAATATGTTTACTTTGAAGAGGATATGAAGAGGGCCAGCCAGAAATTCGGGGATAAAGGCGTTACTGTAACCCGATATAAGGGTCTTGGTGAAATGAATGCCGATCAACTCTGGGACACCACAATGAACCCGGAAAAGCGTACACTCAAGCAGGTTAGAATTGAGGATGCAGGTTACGCAAATGAGATATTTGAGAAGCTGATGGGAGAAGATGTCAATGCAAGACGTGATTTCATAAAGCGTCATGGAAAAGAGGTGACAAACCTTGATATCTGAAGACGATAAGTCACCAAGGGAAACGGCGAGAAAGATCCCGGTAAACATTGAGGACGAGATGAAGTCCTCATACATCGACTATGCGATGAGTGTAATCATAGGAAGGGCGATTCCGGATGTAAGGGACGGGTTGAAACCTGTTCACAGGAGGACTCTCTATGCAATGTGGGAAGAAGGGAACACGAGTGACAAACCTTACAGGAAAAGTGCCAAGGCTGTTGCAGCCACGATGGGAAATTACCACCCCCATGGTGACTCCTCAATATATGATACGCTTGTAAAGATGGCGCAGCCCTTCTCTTACCGTTATACTTTGGTGGATGGTCAGGGAAATTTCGGTTCTGTTGACGGAGACGCTGCTGCTGCGATGAGGTACACTGAAGCCCGTCTTAAAAAATATGCCGAAGAACTTCTTCATGACCTGGAGAAAGAAACAGTCAGGTTCATACCTAATTTTGATAATTCAAACGAAGAGCCGACAGTACTCCCTGCAAAAATACCTAACCTGCTTGTTAATGGCTCATCAGGAATCGCGGTAGGCATGGCAACCAATATGCCTCCGCATAATCTTATTGAGACCTGTTCAGCCCTTTCAATGTATATTGATGACGATAATATTTCTGTAGCTGATATCCAAAAGGTAATGCCAGGGCCTGATTTCCCGACTGGCGGGATAATAATGGGTTCTGAAGGGATAACACAGGCATATGTAACTGGTCAGGGAAAAGTTATTCTTAGAGGCCGTGCAGAGGTAGAAGACAGAGGGACACGCGGGGACTGGATAATCGTTACAGAAATTCCTTATCAGGTGAATAAGTCACGACTGATAGAGAATATCGCTGAACTTGTAAAAGATAAGAAAATTGACGGGATATCTGATATAAGGGACGAATCAGACCGTGACGGGATGAGGGTTGTAATCGAACTTAGGAAAGGTACGATTGCGGGAATTGTCTTAAATCATCTTTACAAACATACACAGCTTGAGACGACTTTTGGAATTATCAATCTTGCAATTGTCGATGGTCAGGCAAAAGTTCTTCCCCTAATAAGCATGTTCGAGGAATTTGTAAAACACCGAATTCTGGTGATACAGCGACGGAGCGAATTTGATAAAAAGAAAGCAGAAGAAAGGGTACATATCCTTAATGGTCTGCTCCTTGCCCTCGATTCAATAGATGAAATAATCCGTGTCATCCGTGCCAGTGATACCGCGGATGCTGCAAGAGAGGCACTGATCTCGGATTTTTCACTTGATGAAGTACAGGCCAATGCTATACTCCAAATGCAGTTACGCAGACTTGCTGCACTTGAACATAAGAAACTTGAGGATGAGAGAGGGGAACTTGATACTCTCATAGAACAACTTAAAGAACTTCTTTCAGATGAAAAAAACATTCGAAACGAAATTAAAACTGAATTAAAAGAGGTAGTTCAAAAATTCGGTGATAGCCGGAGAACTGAGATCACTCATAGTCTGACAAATATTGAGAAAGAAGACCTTATTGAAGATAAACCTGTTCTTGTCTCAATAACTTCCCACAATTATATTAAGACAATGTCTCTTGATACCTACCGCCAACAGAGGAGGGGCGGAGTCGGTATAATCGGGATGTCCACAAAAGAAGAAGACTATGTTGACCAGGTCTTTATTGCATCAACCCATGACTATCTTCTCTGTTTTACGACAGTTGGAAGGGTGTACTGGCTAAAAGTTTACGATATTCCGGAAGGGTCGAGAACAAGCTCAGGAAAAGCAATTGTAAACCTTCTAAATCTTAATGAAGAGCGTGTGAAAGCAGTCATCCCTGTCCGCGAGTTCAAGGAAGACCATTTTCTCTTCTTTGCTACACAACAGGGTATGACAATAAAAGTACCGCTGAGTGAGTTTTCCAGGCCACGCAATTTTGGAATAAATGCAATTACACTTCGCGATACTGATCAGTTGATAACTGTTAAGAGCACTGACGGAAACAGGGATATAATTCTTACAACCAGAAAGGGCCAGAGCCTAAGATTCCATGAGGATTCAGTCTCTCCACGCCACCGTGGAGCAATGGGAGTAATTGGCATACGTATGAAGGGGGACGACACCTTAAGGGCAGTTACCATCGTTGAGAAAGCCCATCTACTTACTCTGACTGCAGAAGGGCATGGTAAGCGTACAGATTTTGATGAATTCCGTGGCCACGGCAGAGGGACTATGGGAGTTCGGAATATCCTTACAGACCGGTCAGGAGAAGGAGTAGTCGATGCGATTGCAGTAAATGAGAATGATGATGTCATTCTTATGAGCAAGAACGGTATTGTGATAAGGACAAATGTCTCACAGATTTCACTTCAGAAACGCAGTACTAGAGGTGTAAGATGTATGAGACTCACTGATGGTGACAAAGTTGTGGGAATGGCATTGTTAAACAGCGAACCCTCAATAGATCAGGAGTGAATGTATTCTGGGTTTTTTTGATTTTGACATTTTCTTTACCTTTTTTTGATTTTAATAAAACAGAAAATAATGTTGTTTAGGAGAGATTCAATAATCTGATATACGATAAAGTCTCTCTTTAAAGCAATGAACGAATTCGTTAAATCAGGTTGAGAATAACATGAAATACAATGTTTTTTTCACATCAGGAATTTAAGGTCGGATATAATGATCAATAACAGCTCCCAGTTGCAAGTTGAAATTATTGGACTGAAACAGTCTTTGATCAGGGAAAAAGAGCAATTTTCCGCTATTATGCGAGCTGTTCGTGATGGCATAATTTCAACTGATAATGAGGGGAAGATCCTTACTTTAAATAAGGTAGCTGAGAAGACAACCGGGTGGAACAAAAACGAAGTAGTAGGGCTTCCTCTGATGAAGATATTCCAGATATATGAAGAAAAATCAGAAAAACCTATAAATAACCCTGTACTCTGCCTTTTAACTGAAGGAATTGTTTCTGATCTCTGGGAAAATGCCCTATTGATATCACGAGATGGAGAAAAGAAGGTTATAGAGTATACCACATCACTCATATGCGATCAGGAGAGTCGTGGAATCGGTGCGGTCCTTATATTCCGTGATCTGACAGAAAACTTAAGAATTGCACAGGAATATGAGAAAAATGAGAAACTTGAATCAATTGGTTTACTCGCCGGGGGCATTGCTCATGATTTCAACAATTTTCTAACAGCGATACTCTCAAATATTACTCTCGCGATGTTAAACCTTCCAAAAGACCATCAGGCGTATGATCGTTTAAGTGAGGCTGAAAGATCCATATTACGAGCAAAGGCCCTGACTCAGCAGCTTCTCACATTTGCAAAGGGAGGAGCACCAGTCCGAAAAGTCACCCGGATTGCAAAAGTGATTATAGAGTCTTCAAATTTTGTTTTAAGTGGCTCAAATTCCAAAGTGAAATTTGCCCTTCCTGAAGACCTTTGGCCTGTTGAACTTGATGAGGGGCAGTTCTCCCAGGTAATTCATAATATTGTTATTAATGCAGATCAAGCTATGCCAACAGGTGGCATTATTACGATAACAGGTTGTAATGTAAAAGGAGATATCAAATTACCTGCAGGTCTTGAGACAGGCAAATATGTAAAACTGACTATTCAGGATCAAGGTATTGGAATTCCAAAAGAGTACCTTTCCAAAATTTTTGACCCATACTTTACGACCAAACAAAAAGGGAGTGGACTTGGCCTTACTTCGGCTCTTGCAATCATCAGGAAACATGAAGGTGCAATCATGATAAACTCCGAACCCGGTAATGGAACAGAAGTTACAATTTATCTCCCAGCTTCAGGGAAGAAAGTGATACCCCAAAAATCCGAGGAAGAAAAGGGAAGTTCCCTAAAAAAGGCAAATATCCTGTTGATGGATGATGACCGGGTAATACTTCATGCAGTAGAAGCACTGCTCGTTCACAAGGGTTTCGATGTAACAACTGCAGGAGACGGCCGGGAAACTATTAAACTCTATAGCGAAGCTTTAAAAACAAATTCTCAATTTGATATTGTCATAATGGATCTCACAATACCTGGTGGTATGGGGGGAAGAGAAGCTATTCATGAGCTCCTTAATATAAACCCTGACGTCAAGGTAATTGTATCGAGCGGGTATTCAACTGATCCCATTATGTCAGAGTATTGGAGATATGGATTTGTTCAGGTTCTGCCAAAACCATACAACATTTCAGAATTAATCTCTGTTGTTGAAGATGTTTTAAAACCTCACGGAAGAGAAGTAGAAGAGAAGTGATGGATAATTGCCATTTAATAAAAATTTCTTAGTAAAATAAAAAAAGAAGGGGATTTTATAATGGATGAGTATATTCGCACAAATGATAATGATGAAGAAGATCAAAATAGCGGGGAAAATTTAAAAATCCTCATGAAAGCGATAGATACTCTTCATGAGAGCACAATCTCACTAAAAAATCTTGAGAAAGAGATTGGTGAGATCTCACGAAATACTCTCGAAACCCTTGCCAGCGCAAATGAAGATGTCAAATCTTCTCAGAGAGTTGCGCTAATGAATATTCTCAAATCAATTGATGTTAATGCAAAAGTTGAGAGTAATGTAAGTTCAATAGGTCAAAATATTGAAAAATATGTGGATAATGCAGAAAGAAACTGGAAAAGACTTGATAAAACTATTGAATCCTTAAATGCTACAATTTCAGGTATTCCCTTACTTGAGTCGCGCAATAATGAATTTTCAGGAGCTTTAGAAAATCTTGCGACTCTTTCAGCTGACTTAAAATATGAGCAGGACCGCACCATCACTCTGCTTCAGGAAATTTTCTCTGAAGTCCAGAAAAGTCCGCCACTTCTCTCGACATTACTTGAATATGATGAGCAGGTGGTAGAAAATCTCAAAAATCTCGTTGAAAAACTTGATCTTTCAGCTCCCCTTTTTGAGTCAATTGAGATCAGTGGTAAAATTCTCTCCTCGGTTACAGGGACTAATGAAAAAGTAACCGATTTTGCAAATTTGCTTAATGAAAAGGCTCTCCAGATAGAGCAATTTGTAAAAGCAAGTACTGAAAGTACTATTGAAGAAGTTAAAGCAATAGGAAACATCCGTGAAGATACTCAGAAAATTCGAGAATCGCAGGAATACCTACAAAAAATTTGTGAAGAACTGAAGGAATCGGTTCCTGTTTCATCCGGAGATCAGGCACTATCTGAAAACCTGGAGTTATTCAACCAAAAATTCGAAGATCTTGTCATATTTGTCAGAGGTCAGGCAGATAATCAGGTCCTCATTAAAGAAACTCTTAATGAAATTATTATTAAAATTGAAGAAAATTCACTTGCAATTGCAAAAAGTGAAGGAATTATAAGAGGTTTTCATTTAGACGATAATGAAAGTCTTATAGAAAAAGAGGGTGTTTCTGAAGTTGCTTCACATCTTGCCGGTCTACAGGATACCATTGAATCAGCTTCACCCATCCTGCAGAACAAAATTGACAGGGTGAATGAGAGACTTGATAAAATTCAGAGTTCAATTTCCATTATTTCACAGATCAGCGTACAAAATAAGGAGATTTCAAAACTTCTTCTGGAACTAAGTGGAAAAGTCGAGACCGATAACCCGGTAATTGAATCACTTCTAGATAAAAATAAGGATAAATTAGAAGTCCTCCTGTCAGCAATGCCGATTCTTACTGATACCCAGAATAAAACCGATTTTTTAAAACATTCTATTGAAACGCTCGATGGAAAGGTAAATTTAATCCCGGAATCCATTAAAAATTCAATAAAAGAGGAACAGACTAACTTCTCTATATTAAGAGGAGAACTTGCATCTTATTCATCACTTCAAATCAAAAATGATACTTTTAGAACTGAGATGGAAGAGATGCGTGCTAACTTTACTAGACAATTCAATATTCTTGCATATATCGTTCTTTTTTTAATTCTTAGTTTAGGAATCGCAATATTCCCTCTTTATTTCCGCTAACATTCACCCAATAAATTTTTTCACAATATTGAAATATTAACATGAGTAATTAATACTCATGGACGTAAAGACACGAAATTATTTGATAATTCTTGCAGGAGTAATTTTCCTTCTTATTGGTGCAGGTAGTATTTTTCTAAGTCCCGGAATTTTCAATTATTTAATTCTTCTTGTTGGAATTATTCTTATAATTCTTGGAGCAGTCGGACTCAAACAAGGCAGAGTTATAGGTTAATCTTTTTTTCCCATTTTTTAAAATAAAGATGTTAAGATACATGAATTTCCCTTAAAACGAAAATAACTCATAAAGATTAATCCCACAAAAACAGATATTATATCAGTGAGCAGTTACTCAAAGTATATAATAGGCAATTTGTCTGGTTGTTGTGGTACTTATGAGTTCGAAAGTCTATTTCGCTGACATCCATCTTAAAAATATAGGAGAAAACCTTCGCTCAAAAGTAAAAAAACTTTTTTTAGAGGCAGGTTTTTCAGAGTGTTTCGTTAATAATGATCCTGTAGCACTGAAGATACATTTTGGTGAATCCGGCTCTGATGCCTTTGTCAATCCGGTTTATGTACGCGAAATAGTGGACATGGTAAGAGATAGAGGCGGAAAGCCTTTTCTTACCGATTCAAATACATTATATCTTGGTTCACGCGGGAATGCAATTGACCACATAAGGACTGCAATTGAGCATGGGTTCAATTACTCTGTTGTTAATGCCCCAGTGATAATAGCAGATGGATTGAGGGGGGAAGATTCAATAATAGTTCATATAGGGAAGAAACATTTTTCAAAAGTGAAAATTTCAGGTGTAATTGCAAAATCTCCTTCAATGTTTGTAATCTCTCATGCGAAAGGGCACGAAGTTGCCGGGTTTGGAGGAGCTTTAAAGAATCTGGCAATGGGATGTGCTTCACCAATGGGAAAAAGAGATCAACACAGCGTAAAGCCATATGTTTTAAAAGAGAAATGCATCGGCTGTGGCAATTGTGTTAGTGCATGTCCGAAATCTGCAATAACTGTTGAAAGCTCTCAAATGAACATTGATAAAACAGAATGTATAGGATGTTTTGAATGTATGACCATCTGCCGGGAAAAAGCAATTGATGTTGACTGGGAGAGTGGGATACCTGATTTTACTGAAAGAATGATTGAATATGCTTACGGTGCAGTTTCAGGAAAGGAAAACAATATTGGTTACTTCAATTTTCTTATCCGGATAACTCCGGATTGTGATTGCGTACCCTGGAGCGATGCACCAATTGTTCCAGATATTGGAGTGCTGGCATCGCGTGACCCTGTTGCAATCGATGCTGCAAGCCTTGACCTAATAAATGCCCAGACTGGATTAAATGGGTCACGACTTATAAAAAACCTTGAACCTGGAGGAGATAAATTTAAAGGTATCCGTGAATTAACCGACTCATGGAGGCAGATCCAGTATGCTGAAGAGATAGGGCTTGGATCTTCAAATTACGAGTTGATTACAATTTAATTTTTTTTCCCTATATTAAGATCTTTCGCTTTATCAATCTCACAAATTTATTTGAAGATTTGAAACAATCGAAAGGTAGTATCTTTTATATAACTATCCAATGTAAGAATTAACGTCAAAAAAATGAGGTCCGTTTTTTTCGGTAATGTCCTAAATTGGCATACTTTATATCCTGAAAAATCATATACTATTTGTGAACTGTGTATGGCCCGACCGAGAGGATTGATTGAAGTAGTTTGTCAAAATCCAAAATGTGACTATTATATGGAGGAAATTGGGAAAGATATTGTAAAACGTGGACTTGACACCAAAACAGGACACCAACGATATTACTGCCATCATTGTAGGAAATTTTTCATGGAGACAAAAGGCACACCATTATTTCATAAACACCTGAATGAACAAGAAATAATCAATATATGCAAACATTTTGTCGAAAAAAATGGAATTCGGAGTATCGAAAGACTCACCGGTCATCATCGGGATACTATTGGAAAATTATTGAACGACATTGCAGAGCAGGCGCAAAAAATGAATGATTTTCTTATTCGCGATGTTGGATTAAGTACCATTGAATGCGATGAGTTTTGGACTTTTGTAAAAAAAAACAAAAGAAAGTTGTCGATCAATGCTCAGAATCAGATTTCGTCGGCGATGCATGGATCTTCACCAGCATAAAACAGGATTCGTATTTTCTCATTTCCTTTTCGATTGGAAAACGAACTATGAATACCTGTTATGAAAACATGGAAAAAATGTTTAATCGAGTTGATTTACCTTTCCCTGACTATAAAATTGAAATTTTTTCTGATGGTTATGAAGAATATGAAAAATGTTTGAAAGAATATTATTCAGAAACCTGTATCAATTACGGTCAAATCATCAAAATTCGCGAAAATGGAAAGTTAATAGGGAAAAAAAGGCGAATTGTCTTTGGAGATCCAGATTTGGATTCGATTGATACAATCAATGTTGAAAATTCAAATGGAATTTTCAGAGAGAGAATTGGTCGTCTTGTTCGCAAAACAAAATGCTATTCAAAAGTAAAAAGAAAATTAGAGTCTGCATTAGAGTTATTTCAATTTTATTGGAATTTCATGAATGAATTTAAAGATAAAAAAACTCCAGCTATGCTAGAGGGCTTAATAAATTGTCCGATTTCATGGCAGACATTTTTGTATACAACGATTAAGTATGCTTAACTAGGACATTGCCGAAAAGTATGGGATATGCCGTAGGAAAGACCAGCCTTGCCAATTATATCGGGTACATTGAATCCTCATATTTCCTGATAAGCATCCCAGTTATTTCACCAAAAATTAAGGAGCAGATGCAATGTCCCCGCCAGATCTATCTGATTGATAACGGTTTTATCTCCGCATTATCCACCCGGTTCTCCAAAAATTCCGGACGCCTGTATGAAAATGCTGTTGCAATTGAGCTAACCCGGAGAGCAGATTTTGACACGACCATTCATTACTGGAAGGACCGGTTTGGTAAAGAGGTCGACTTTGTGGTAAAGACGGGCACAGAAGTCAGGCAATTGATTCAGGTTTGCTATGAGATTTCGCATCCTGATACAAAAGAACGTGAGACGAGTGGGATAATACGTGCATCTGTAGAACTGGAATGCGACAATCTCCTGATTATTACGAGGGACTACGAAGAAACCGAAATATTACACAATAAGACCATAAAATTCATTCCTCTATGGAAATGGCTTTGTAACTGATCAGTAGATGGGCAAGGATGCAGCATCCCAGAACATGTTTAATTGATCTGTCTCTAACATTTCACTTCATGCATGGAAGGTACTGCCAGGTAATGTGAATTGATTACAAAGGTACTCTACAATCATATATACTACGGATACAATCGTATAGAGATAGTAAGATTGGTTATTCCGTGATTATCATGCGGTTCCTTGATGTAAAAACAGATTTTGCGTTTAAGAAAGTCTTTGGTTCAGAAGGTTCAAAAGATATTCTGCTCTCTTTTATTAACGCTGTTATTCATTTTGATGGTCATCGGGTAGATTCACTGGAGATCATTGACCCTTATCATATACCTCTGATAGAAGGGATGAAAGAAGTAAAACATTTGAGGGAGAACAACGGGGATCTGCGACTTGTCTTCTATGAGCTCCCGAAATATACAAAAACGGTTGAGGAACTTGAAACGCCTGAAGATAAATGGCTGTATTTTGTCAAGGAAGCTGGAAGTCTTGAGATCAAGCCAGCTACACTCGCAAGTATCCCTGAGATAGAACACGCTCTTGATATCGCAAACGAGGCCGGGCTTTCCTGTCTTGAACTTGAGATGCAGCACAGACGTCAGGATTTTATAATACTACAGCAGGGCTCTATTGATAAAGCGAAAAATGATGGTCTGATCGAGGGGCGTGTTGAGATCATAAAGCATATGAAAACAATAGGAATTACAACCGATGAGATCACACGACTCACCGGACTGTCAAAGGACGAGATTTAAAAGATCGTGTGAGAATTAATCTGGCAGTATTTCCGAAATAAGATTGAAATAGAGGGATACGATAGATAGTATGACGTTCACATTTTTTCAATATTCACAGATAAACATAGGGTACCCGTGATCCGTTCTTTATGATTATTGATAAGGATCTAATTGGCGAATTAGAGTTGGGATACTGCATCCTCGAGCAATTTTAACAGAAGTCATATCGCCTGTGACCCGAATTACCTTGTTGGAGAAAAGACATGGGGCCAAAATTGAAGAGGGGTTATTTTTAGAAGACGCTGGTTCACTGAGACGCAAATTCTGTTCGTAATAACCCACAATAATAACCAAAAATTGGTTGAAACTACCGGCAATAATTACCAAAAATGTTAATAATACCACTTGCAATATTCTGATGAGAAAGCATGATCCGCACGGTCTATCCTCATCTTTTATCCTGGAAAAATGCACATCGTTCACCTCTTTTAGTAAGAGGGGCCCGACAGGTAGGTAAGAGTTATATCATTGAACAGTTCGGAAAAAAAGAGTTTGAAAAGATAATTATCCTCAATTTTGATCTTCGATCAGATATTAAAACAGTTTTTAAAAACCCAGATCCTGACAGGATAATCACAGAGCTCCAGTTACTCGAGAGGGTGATGATAACTCCGGATACTCTTATCTTCCTCGACGAGATACAGGAATGTCCTGACGCTATCAGGTCTCTGCGATACTTTAAGGAAAAAAGACCTGACCTTTACGTAATTGGAGCGGGCTCACTTCTCGAATTTGAATTTCAAAAAGAGACGTCAATGCCTGTCGGACGAATACAGTTTTTTAATATCCGGCCTCTAAATTTTTATGAATTTCTTTTTGCCATGGGAGAGGAGGCTCTTGTATTATATCTGGGGAGCGTCACACCTGATATAAAAATACCACTGGCTATTCACAAACATCTTATCGAGTTGTTTCGAACATATCTGATCCTGGGCGGGATGCCCGAAGTTGTGACTTCATATATCAATAATAAAAACCTTCTTGCAGCATCCTACCTTCAGGACTCATTAATTGAGACATATAAACGTGATTTTGGGAAATACGGGCGAACATCTGAGATCTCACACCTTCGGACAGTTTTTGAAGCAATCCCACGCATGGTAGGCCAACAGATAAAATTCGTAAATATTGACAGGGAATCGCGCTCACGCGAGATTAAGATTGCCCTGGAACTGCTCACCCTTGCAAAGGTAATAACAAGGGTCTTTTGTACAGACGCATCTGGTCTTCCTCTCGGTGCTACGCTTTCAAACCGGTTAAAATATATCTTCCTTGATGTTGGACTTATGCAACATATCTGTGGTATAGAGGTTGACATCCTCAACCATAATGACATTATGCGGGTAAATAAAGGGAGCATTGCTGAACAGTTCATAGGTCAGGAACTTCAGGCTTTAAATGATCCTTTTCTCGCATCAGACCTCTACTTCTGGGCAAGGGATAAACCTGGAAGTTCAAGTGAAATTGATTATTGTATCATTCTAAAAGGGAAGATCTACCCGGTTGAAGTCAAATCAGGTACTACAGGATCACTACGTTCCATGAGGTTGTTCCTGGAAGATAAGGAAACGCCATTTGGTATCAGGTTCTGGGAAGGAGAACTCAGTTTTAATGATTGTATCCTGTCACTGCCGCTTTACATGACAGGGGAACTCGATCGTTTTATTGAGTTATTAATTATTTCCGGAAAGGGATGTCCCGGATGACTTGTTGTTCTTTAGAAAAAAATTTGAACTAATGATTTTGATACAGAGGTTCATCGTCTTGTTCGAGGTAGGAGATTACAGGTAGGATATTCTGCTCTCTTTTATTAACACACTCATTCATCTTAACGGTCATCGGATCGATTCCCTGGAGATCATTGACCCTTATCAAATCCCTCTAAGAGAAGGGATGAAAGAAGTAAAACATTTGAGGGAGTACAACGGGGATCTGCGACTCGTCTTCTATGAGCTCCCAAAATATTCAAAAACTATTGAGGAACTTGAAACGCCTGAAGATAAATGGCTGTATTCTGTTAAGGACCTAAGTTTATCGATTTGTATCCCATCAACAATTGCGCGGACAACCAATCTTTGCTAAATTGACCTGATTTTCTTAACCTTGCCCAATTGTCTAACGAAATCTTTATTAACTTGTAAGTTATAATTATAACTTACATGC
>CAIYHQ010000056.1 GCA_903926075.1 uncultured Methanomicrobiales archaeon | reverse complement strand
CTTCAGAATTGATTTCAAATGCTCTTTAATCTCCAATAAATCAGGTATTTTGTAGTGGACTTCAATCATTGACTTCGCTTTTAGTCTGTCATATTCCTTCTGGCCGATGATGTCGATTACCATGTCGTGAAATCTTTCCGGCTGGACTTTTTGAAGGTAATGGCATCTTCTCCAGCAAAGCGTGAGTGCGTTTTTAATGTCGTATCTGGTGCTTTTATGGGACTTGACCCTAATATGATGACTGGAAAGATACTGGTCTGAACCACAGTTTCTACAAACATGATCTCTCGCTATTGCAATGTCCGACCAGAGGTCTAAACAATCCTTATCCAGCTTCTTCTTGTCGGGCTTCTGTGAGGGCTTCTTGGTTTTGTGTTTAGTTTGCTTCATTAACATCCCCTCAAAACAAGGATTAGCAATAGAAAAATTACAATGAAATGTCCCCTATCCTCAACTTCCTCGCAGATTTTTCTCACTCTCCACAACAATTCTCTTTCTTCTGATTCTTTCATCATCCTACCTCATGTGGATCTGGAATATAAACGCCATAGGTTTCCGCAGCCCATCTGACAATCTTGTTTGTGTATTGCACAAATTCATCGGTGTTTAGCTTCGCGGTGCTGCCCACTTTCATCAATCCCTTGTCGTCTGCTATTTTAGTGGACAGAAACTCTATCTTGAGTGCCTGATGCATTTCATCGTCGGTATAACCGCAGAAGTCCGCGAGTATCCTAACCACCACACCCCAGTAGTAGTTATTCTGATTGATACTTCGCTGTGATTGCTTCTTTCTTAAAACCAGTTCAATCCGCTTGTCCTCAAACGAAGCAAGGTGGACTAAATATTTAGCAGGATCATCAAGTATCAGCTTGCCTTTTTTGATAGAGCCTCGGAAAATGGGGTTCATAATAATATTCCTTGCCTTAATCTCTCAATGGCGATGTCACAGTATTTCTGTTCAATCTCAATTCCGTCCCTTGACAAAGTATTTTTAATGATTAAATTAGCTCTATGCCAAGATTTAAAAACGAAATTCATTCTATCGAAAAAATGTGTCCTACTTGCGGAAATACTTTTAAGTCTTTTCAAAGCCTTAACCGCATTTATTGTTCTTCTGCGTGTTATCATCAGGGAGGGAACAAGCACTGTAAGCCAGAGAATAAACTTACAAAAAAGTGTGACTATTGCGGAAAGGAAGTTACCCGGCCAGCCAGTAATTTCCATGCTGAAAAAACCTTTTGTGATTACGCTTGTATGGCTAAATGGCAGTCCGAGAATATCCGCCAAGAAAACCATCCCCGATGGACAGGGGGCCGGAGAAACACAAGAGGATGTGGATGGAGAGCAGCGAAGGCCGAAGCGCGGCGATTGTCTAAGGGAAAGTGTAAGGTCTGTCGTATTCTGGCAAATACCGTTCATCATAAAATCCCCGTAAGGTGTTTCAAGTCCCCGTCCGATGCTCATTGTCAATCAAACTTAATTGTGTTGTGTGCCTCATGTCACCCGAAGATGGAAAAGGTTTTTCGGGAGACGATGCCCCTTCTTGATTTAATCCAGTGGACAAATCAAAACACCCTTGCTGAAGGCGCGTGACTGCGATTTCACAGTAACGCTCTTCGATTTCGATACCCACCGCTTTACGGCCTAATTGCTTGGCGGCGACAAGGGTAGTGCCGGAGCCCATGAATGGGTCAAGGATGGTTTGTGCGGGATCACACCGTTCAATACACCACCGCATGAGGGGAATGGGTTTTTGTGTGGGGTGTAGTCTCGGCTCTTTCATCCCCATGTTCTGTTGCAACATCCCTGACCACCGGAACCGAAACATCCGAACTGCACTATCAAAAGATGTCCATGCTAATTCGCAATCCGCAAAGTCTGTTGCCCCGTTCACCTTATCCCAAACAAGCCAACACATTTTATCGGGTAGACAACTTGCAAAGTAATTCCCACCCCAGATGATTTGATTTCTTGATTTATTTAAAAAAGAACAAAATGTGTCATTGTGTGGCCTTCTGTCCCATGTAGTGCCTTTGTGTAGGGTTTTGTGCTTATGTGGGGCAACACCACCACCACCACCAAGACTCTGCTTTTCTAAATTTATCCCATACGGCGGGTCGGTCAGCACCAAGTCCACAGGGTCTAAATGCGGCAGGATGTCACGACAATCGCCGTGGTAGATGGTAATGTTTTCTTCTTCGTAGTATGGGTTCATATTTCCCTCATCATGGCGGGTGTGAGTTCGCTGAATCTTTTCAGTTTGTTAGTCATTTTCACCGCTTGTTGAAAAGTGATTGAATCATCTTGGACTCTTGGATTAAAAAACCCGTTACATCTACACTCAAAGAACACCTTTTCAAGAATAGCCCTTGTGGGAAAATCCAGTTTTTTTGCGTAATCATCCCAATTATGTGTGGACTTCTGGTATCCCATAAGAACCGTCCGCACCGTTTCTCGTGCATCTCCGATAATCTCTTCGGGCATCTTTTCCGGTATTATCAGTGGCGGTTTGTTTAAAAGCCCACCACCGATCTGCTCGTTTAAAGTCATCATCGTTTTTTCCTATAATCAGGCATATTGATTTTTATGATTTTCATACCGGAAAGCCTTGAAGCCACCCTTGCATCCATTTTTTCCTCAAGTTCTTGCAATGAAAGATTTGTTGTAATAATGGTTCGTTTGAAGTTGTTTATCCTCTCGTCAATAATCATGTAAAGGGAAGTCAGGGAATAGTCTGTGGTTTTTTCTGCTCCAAGGTCATCCAGAACCAATAACTCCAATGCAGTATATTCGTTAATCACATCCTCTTCGGTCATCTTGCGAGAGTCAGACCATATATCCGCTTGATACTTTTTATCTCCGCTAAACACAGACCTTAATTCCATGAGTAGCTTGGGAACCGTTATAAATAAGCCTCTTCCATCTCCAAGCGCGCCTGGTTCCATAATAATTTTCCCTGTATATGGTGGCTTTTCGTGTCCCAACTGCGCTCTTTTCATTGGATGTTTTAATATCCCCTTAGCAATAATATCTCTCATAATTGAAACAGCCAAGTGAGTCTTACCACAACCAGTCGGCCCCGATAGTAAGATGTCACAATCCTCATCAGCATATTTTTTACAGGTTTGCTTCACTTTGTCATTTCCTATGAATGTGTCAAATGTTGAATTTTTGTATTTTACAGGCACATCAAAGTCCCTAAGATGACGAATAATCCTTTTCTCGTTATATTCAGCATCCTCAACCTCTATCCGGTTTTCTAACATCCACTCTTCATCGGTCATGTATATTGGTTTTTCCCATTTAAGTTCATTCTCTTCCATGTTGTCCTTAATTTCTACTAATGCTAAATTCATAGCTTTCTCCTTTATTT
>CAIYHQ010000055.1 GCA_903926075.1 uncultured Methanomicrobiales archaeon | reverse complement strand
TTGTATACTCTCGTGCATGAAGATATAATCGATTATCCATTTGCTCGAAAGAGGCAGTGCTGTGCCAAGTAGTGAAACTATAAAAGTGAGTATCAGTGATGATAGGATTGCCCATTTCATTGGGAGCAGGTAACGTGTGAAGTACAGGATATCCCGGTATCGGAACTCTTCGCCTTTTTCAGGAGGGAAGTATATCATTGAATCCCGTAAAAGACGGAGCCTCCCACGCAGTGGCACTTTACCAATAGGTCCGGATGCTTGGTTTATGATAGATACTCCTCAATTATTGTTGCCATATAGATAATGCATACAAACAATTTTTTTTGAAATTTCTATTCTGGATATCCAAATTTTTAGTTTTATCCTTATCATTTAGCTCCTTAATATTCATATTGGAAAAGTATAATGAAAAAGCGATATTGCACTCCATAAGTGAAATGATTCCCATATTCAGAATAGTTCGTCTTCATTTGTAATCGATTTCAATAATTTATATATATGATAAAAACAATTCAACTATATAAATTTTAATTCCTGAATGAATATTTTAAAACTGCCAATTTATTGTATTAGGTCAGCCTGATGATGGAATTAGGATAGCTCTGATAGCTGTGATTGATTAATTAAATTATACAAATCTTGAAAAGGTGTGATCTGTCGCATGAAAAAAAAATATTGTAAACCACAAGTGATTGATTTCTCCATTGAAACTGTAACCGGCATTGGAACAGGGATAGCGTCTTCTACTTGCTCAGAAGGTCTTGGTTATGGTGCATCATGTGTATTGGGGACTGGTGCTTCAAATTCGTGTTCACCACTAGGATCAGGTGTAACAGTAGCCTGTGGTAATGGCGAATGGCCATACCAAAGCGGAGTAATGTGTGCTCCGACCGGGGCTTCTGCCCAATCATGTGCTGCTGACGGTAGTAGTGCTTCTGGAAGTCGGAGTTATTGTGCTACAGGGGGTTCACCAACTGTGGCCTGTTTTCCAGGATCTACAGCTTCTGGAGGTTGCGTAACTGGAACGAGTGCAGGTGTCTTATGTACTCTAACAGGGGCAAGCCCTTCCGGTTGTATGACTGGCAATTCTGAGGTCCCACATTCATAAAGTTTTAATAGAAGAACCATGACTGAAACATACCTTCTCCCCACACCGATTTCCCATATCTCGTTGCGTGAGGAATTTGACGACTGGGCCTTGCTATTTAACCCGGATACCGGGAAAAGTGTGGGCCTTACACCGACAGGGGTTACCATATGGCGTGCCCTTCTTAACAGGAAAGATCTTAAAGGTATTATCGATGCATTAGGCGACGAATTTGAACCTTTACCCGAAAATATCCAGGAAGAAGTTACAGATTTCTGTGACCAGATTGTTAAAACAGGTTTTGCAGAGTTTGAGAAAACAGAATGACCGAAAACCGCCGGCTCATGAGGACACCAAAGAGCGTGGACCTTGACATCACATCCAGGTGCAACCTCAAATGCAAGTACTGTTTTCACAGGACAAGCCCGGCAGACACAGGGGGAGAACTCCCGGCCAGTGACTGGATACAGTTCATCGAAGAACTCGGCCGATGTGCGGTGATGGATGTCACTTTAGGCGGAGGGGAGCCTTTTATCAGGGATGACCTCCCCAAGATTATTGATGCAATAGTAAAAAACCGGATGCGGTTTTCTATTCTCTCTAATGGAGGGTTAATTACACCTGCTATTGCCAGTTACATTGCTTCTACCGGGAGATGCAATTATGTCCAGATCTCGGTTGACGGCTCAAACGCTGAAGTACATGAGAGGATACGTGGACCTGGTTCATTCCAGGGGGCGGTCAGTGGGATAAAAATCCTGCAGTCAGCAGGTGTAAATGTAACATCAAGGGTAACAATCCATAGATACAATCTCGCAGACCTTGAAAATATCGCCCATTTTCTTCTGGACGAGATAGGCATGGGTTCAATTTCCACTAACAGTGCATGTTATCTTGGCCTTGCCCGGGAGAATGAGGAGGAGGTGAGCCTTACACCTGACGAACAATGTATTGCCATGGAGCGGATCCTTGCCCTTGCAAAGAGATACAATAACCGTATAACCGCTGCAGCAGGCCCGCTTTCACTCGGGAGAAATTACCAGGAGATGGAGAATGCCAGGTTATCGGGAGTAACAATACCGGGCAGGGGGTACCTGACTGGTTGCGGCTGCATGTGGAGCAAGATGGCGGTAAGGCCGGATGGTATGATGGTCCCGTGCAGTATGCTTGCTCATATAGAACTCGGACGTATTAATGAGGCTTCTTTAATCGAAGTATGGCAGCACCACCCAGAGTTTACAAGGCTCCGGGAGAGGTACAAAATTCCCTTGTCTGACTTTGATGAATGCAGGGATTGCGATTACCGGATGATGTGTACAGGAAACTGCCCGGCAAGCGGGTACACAAGAACCGGCAATGTTTACGCACCAAGCCCGGACGGGTGCTTAAAAACGTTCCTGGAAGAAGGGGGAAGGATAGTAAGTATACCCTGAACAATACTTTTTCATTGAAATAACATGACAGAAGAAACAAATACCTTAATAACTCCGCCGTTAGGTACAATTTCCTATGAAAAACAATGTGCGTTTAAAAAAATTAAATTATATTGGGGTCGGGTTTCCTTAAATACACATTTGCATCAACCAATACTTTGAGGAGTTCTTCAAGTGATATTTCACTTGGAATTCTCAAATTAATTAGA
>CAIYHQ010000054.1 GCA_903926075.1 uncultured Methanomicrobiales archaeon | reverse complement strand
GGGAGGAAATGCTGTTGTGTGGCCAGTCAATCTTGGACAGCATTCAATGTATTCTCTTGTTTCTGATGAGAAAACATTGCAGGAGCACTCGGATATCGCAGAAGAACTTCTTAACTCAGTTCTTCAGGCAGAATCTTATGTTACTTCTCACCAGGAAGATGCAAAAAAAGTTGTCCAAAAGGAGACAAATTATGATAATAAATACATGGATCAGGACTGGCAGAACCATCGTTTATCAGTTGGCCTTTCCCAGTCGCTTATTACTTCAATGGAAGATGAGACCAGGTGGAGAATGCGCAAAAATATGACTGAAGTGAAGGAAGTACCGGATTTTTCGAAATATATCTCTTCAGATATCCTTTACAAACTGAAACCATCAGTAGTAACAATAATTCAATAAATTTATTTATGGTTGTGGTGAAGTGAAAATAAAGACACAGGTAATTATCAGCCTTGTAGTCTTTTTTATATTAGATATTTTAATAATTTTTTCAGTATTATCAAGTGACAACCAGATTTATGAAATTCAAAAAAAGCAGGAGATAATAGATAATATTAAAAAATCCTCACTTGAATTATATTATCTGGAGAATAATTACCTTCTTCATAATGAAAAACGTTCTTCAATCCAATGGAATTCAAAATACGCTGCGTTATCAGGACAACTTCATGAACTTACAGTAACGGATCCTTTTCAGGAGGCCTCCTTAAATTCAATATTGGAAAGTTACACGAGCCTGAACAAATCCTTTTCAAACCTGGTTTCTGTAACTGGTGGTATTCAGGGAAATGAAAAGGTTGGTAGCAGCCAGGAATTAAAGGAATTTTATACCAGTGCCTTAGCAGGTCAGATGCAGACATTAATTTTCAGGTCATCGGAACTCGAGCAACTTGTAAACGACCAGGCATTGTTAGTTGAAGAAAGAAATACAATCATAATTGTTCTTTCAATTGCAGGGCTCATTATATTTGTATTGCTAAATTATTTCCTAATCAACCGATCTGTGATCAAGTCAATTTCAGAAATCGAGAGAGGAACTGAACGTATTGGGTCTGGAGACCTGGATACGAAGATAGATATACTGAATGACGATGAACTGGGAAGTCTGGCTATAGCTTTTAATGAGATGATGTCCTCTCTAAAAAATTCCCGTAATATGCTGATTTCGTCAAATGTTGAGCTTGAAGAGCAGATATCAGAACGCATAGGAATCGAAAAAGAACTTAGAGAGAGTGAAGAGCGTTATCGTAAATTCATTGATAGTATTACTGATATCTTCTTTGCAATGGACGTGGACATGCGATATACATACTGGAATACAAGGTATGAAGATATGACCGGGATTCTTGCCAGGGACGCAATAGGAAAAACCGTATTTGAAATCTTTTCAGATACACCAGAGATACGCAAATTAGTAACAGTATACGAGGAAGTAATCAGAACTAACCAAACCAGGAGTTTTGAGGACGAACAATTCCTGGGAGGTGAATACCACTTTTTTGAGAGCAATGTCTATCCATCTGTGAATGGAATTGCTGTATTAACAAAGGATATAACTGAACGTAAAAGGACTGAAGATGCACTCAAGTTAGCGAGACATAAACTAACCCTGTTAAATTCAGTTACGTTTCAGGATATTCAGACGGCCGCATTTTCCCTCAGTGCCTACGGTAATCTGATGAATACAGTTGCTATGGACGAAAAAGGGAAGAAATACCTTGAAAAACAGATCTCGGTGAACAAGACGATAATTAATTCATTAAACTTTGCAAAGAACTATCAAAATATTGGTGAAAAAACACCTGTATGGCAGAATGTCAAAATGACATTATTATATGCAATTTCTCATATGTCACTCGGAGATATTTATCATGACTTTGAAACGGAAAACCTCGAAATTTTTGCGGATCCTCTTCTCGAAAAGGCTTTCCAGGGTCTTTTTGAGAACTCTGTCACTCATGGTGAGCATGTCAGTAAAATTCGGGTCTACCATGTTTTCACCCCTGACGGTGTCTCTATTATCTACGAGGATGATGGAATTGGTATACCTTTGGAGAAAAAAGAACAGATCTTTTCGCTTGGCAAAGAACCTGATGCCCGGATTCGGGGGCTTTTCTTTATCCAGGAGATTCTTGATCTCACTTCCATGAAGATTAAGGAAACCGGAGTTCCTTCTAAAGGAGTGAGGTTTGAGATAATTGTGCCCAATGGGGTTTATCGGTTAAATGGTTCTTCTAACTAGTAATGCATTAAAAATTTGATTGATCTGTTTCTCCTTAAAATTGAATAGTTTTATATAAACCCCCAACAATTTAAATCCCTCCTGACAATCTATTATTATGCCAGACCAAGTTCAAAACCGCATCTTCATCGTTGAAGGAGACATTACAACTCAGGAGGTTGATGCAATAGTAAATGCAGCAAATACTTCTCTCCTTGGAGGTGGAGGGGTTGATGGTGCAATTCATTGGGCAGCTGGACCTGAGCTATTGAAAGAATGCCACAAGCTGGGCGGATGCCGGACAGGAGAGGCTAAAATCACGAAAGGCTATGACCTCCCTGCTCGATTTGTCATTCATACTGTTGGTCCTGTCTGGCGTGGTGGAAATGAAGATGAGGAAAAATTGCTCGCCGATTGCTATTACAATTCTCTTATTCTTGCAGAATTAAACGGTATTACTAGCATAGCTTTTCCTGCCATTAGCACCGGTGTTTTTGGCTTTCCTTTCAAAAAGGCTACGCAAATTGCAATTCATACTGTAAAAGACTTCATTAAAAGTCATCCTTCAATCGAAAAAGTGATTTTTGTCTGTTATGGAATGGATGCATTATGTATTTATGAGGATTTGCTATAACGGGAAAAGTCAGATGATACTTACCATAAGAAAGCCTAAGTTAATTATTCTCAAAAACCTGCCGGTTTCCAAGAACACAGGTTAGTTAATGTTGTGTCAATACCTTTATCCATATTATTATCAAATCCCCTCTGACAGGAGAGATCATTTATGAAAATAATCGGGTTAAACGCAAGTCCAAGAGGAAAGGAAAGTAACACGCTAAAACTTGTACAGGCGGTTCTCGCTGGTGCAAAGGAAGAGGGTGCAGAAATCAACCTGTTGGACCTTTACAATTTCGACATCAATTATTGTACTGCTTGCGGTACATGCTATTCAACTGGTGAGTGCACTATTATCGACGATTTCTCAGATCTCTTTGACAGGATAATGAATGTTGAGGGAATAGTCCTTGGTGCTCCAAACTACATTGATTCTGTGCCTGCACCATTGAAAGCACTCTTTGATCGAATGGCGGATGCCATACACTGTCAGATGCTTACTGGTAAATTCGGGTGTTCAGTATGTACTGCAGGGGGAAGCGGTGAACAGGAAGTTGCAGGGTATATGAACAAAGTCCTTACAACTCTTGGTGCTACCGTAGTTGGAGGAATCGGAGTTGCTATCGGCTGGAATCCTGAAGCCCTTAGACTCGCAGAAAAGGAAGCCCACGAACTCGGGAAAAAACTTGTCCGATCAATCAGGGGAGAACACACGTATCCCGAACAGGATGAGATTCACCTGCAAAGAAGGGAATACTTCTGCCAGCTCGTGAAGAATAACAAAGACCGTTTTGCCCATGAATACGATTGGTTTGTCGGGATGGGCTGGATGAAATAGATATGGGAAACAATTATGGAAAGCATCACAGCAGAAAAACTGAAGTGTGACTATGGGCCTGTTGCAATCCTCTGGAGTAATATTAAACCAGATGGAGCCTTGCAGATAAAACCACATGTACAGACATGTATAATGCCTTTTTTTGCCCAGGTAGTCACAAAAGGAAAGACCGTCGTATTTGACCGGGAAACTTATGGTTGTCCTGGTGCCCGTGCAGGTCTTGGTTTTGGGAATGGTTACTATGATGCCTTCAATGGAGCCGGCACTGAGTTTATGGCAGCATTTTTTGTGAAGGGTAAAGAGAGCAGTAAGGACCCTGAAACCTATTGTGCAGCTGTGCAACATATTCCTAAACGTGAGCAACCCAAATTTCTGGAGGGTGAACGCCTCCATAAAAACACGCAAAAAGCAAAAAGGTTCATGATAGAGGACCTGCCCATAACTGATATTGCAGAAAAATATGTTATCTTCACACCTTTGAGTGAAGTAAAGAATGGTGAAAATCCAATAGTCGTTATTTTTATTGCTAATCCTTTACAGATTACCGGACTCATAACACTTGTAGGTGCAATCCTTGAGGGAACAGATCCAATCAGGGTTCCACCGATGGCTGCCTGTCAACAGATAGGAGCATTCGTTTACGATGAGGCAAAAAAGGAACACCCTCGGGCAGTTCTCGGGTACACAGACCTCGCCGCGCGAGTAAATGTAGGAAAAATAATTCCAGATAATATGTTTACATTTGCCGTGCCATTTTCCCTATTTCTGGAGATGGAAGAGGAGGCAAAAGACGGGGTATTTGATGGTCCTATCTGGAAGGAACTAGCAGAAACATGACATTTGCAATACAAATTAATCACCTGACCAGGAAATTTAATGACCTGGTTGCGGTGAATGACATCTCTTTTGAAATTAACGAAGGAGAGATCTTTGGACTTCTGGGTCCGAACGGTGCAGGAAAGACGACGACCCTCGCCATGCTTTCAACAATGTTAAAACCAACATCAGGCTCTGCAACGGTTAATGGTATGGACATTAAAAATAATGAGGATGGGGTCAGGAAATCTATCGGGATTGTATTCCAGGACCAGAGTCTTGATGAAGAACTTACAGCCTGGGAAAACATGGATTTTCATGGGAGGCTGTACCGACTTCAGAGTGATGTGCGGCGTCAGCGGATCGAAGAACTACTGGAACTCGTAGAGCTTAAGGACCGGAAAGACGATATCGTCAAGACATTCTCAGGCGGCATGCGCCGCAGGCTTGAGATAGCAAGGGGACTCCTACACCATCCTGCAGTACTTTTCCTCGATGAACCTACACTCGGCCTCGATCCACAGACCAGGAACCATCTATGGCAGTACATAGCAAAACTCTCCAAAGAACACGGTATCACAATTATCCTCACTACTCACTACATGGAGGAAGCAGACCGGCTCTGCAACCGGGTAGCAATTATTGATCATGGAAAGATTATTGCACTTGACACTCCTGCGAACCTTAAGGACGGGATCGGCGGTGATGTGGTCAATATCAGATCTCCGGACCCTTCTGCAGTTGTATCAGTATTAGAGGTGCCCTGGATATCACGAATTGAGAAGCAGTATGATGGGCAGGTGACCATCAGCCTGCAGAACGCAGAGCAGCATGTAAGCACAATTGTGATGCTTCTCAACAGTAATCAGATCGCTATCGAATCAATTTCAATTCACAAACCTACACTTGAAGATGTTTTCCTGTCTTTTACAGGAAAGACCATTCGCGAAGAGGAAGCGGATGGGAAGGCAAACATGCGGATGTACCAGAAAATGATGAGGCGGTAACTATGGATATCATTTATACCATCTGGCTCCGGAGCATGAAGCGGTACATTCGTTCAAAAAGCCGTATTATTGGCAGCATCAGCATGCCCCTTTTCTTCCTGCTTTTCCTTGGTTTCGGGCTGAATTCTGTAGTGCAGATTCCAGGTATGGGTGGAGATTATATCACTTTCCTGATTCCGGGCATGGTTGCGATGAGCGTACTCTTCACGTCAGTCTTCTCAGGTATCCAGATAATATGGGATAAGCAGTTCGGATTTTTAAAGGAGACACTTGTTGCACCTGTCTCCCGTCTGGAAATTATGCTGGGGCAGACTGTTGGCGGTGCAACGACTGCGTTCATACAGGGTATGATAATTCTAATACTCTCAATCTTTTTGGGGCTTAAAAGCGGAAACGTCCTGGGATTTTTAATTGCGTTTGGTTTCATGGCTCTGATTGGATTGGCCTTTACAGCATTTGGTATTGCCATTGCATCAAAGATGGAAGATATGACCGGCTTTCAGCTCATCATGAACTTTGTTGTTTTTCCAATTTTTGGTCTTTCAGGTGCCCTTTTCCCCATAAGCAGCCTGCCTCCGTTTATTGTCCCGATAACTCTTCTCGACCCGCTTACATACGGTGTAGAAGGGATACGATACGGTCTGACCGGTGTTTCACAAATTAACCCCCTTATATGCTTGGTTGTTCTTGGCGGGTTTACCGTTGCTACAACATTTATCGGAGCATACCTGTTCCGTACCATCAAGTCATAATGTGTAATAAACGACAAATATCAGGGCGCTCTTGCCCGTGGGCGAATGAGGTTCCACTTATTTATACAATTTTAGGACATCTGGCTGCCTTTCCATGGCAATAGCTATGGATTGACATCTATTCTGGTTGAATTAATATATAATATGGCGTGGAAAGTTAATTCAGGATTAACACTTATTCTATTCAATTAAGAAGAGCTTATTAATCTGTGATGGTAAGATTTCTATTATGAGTATATTAGATAAGATGAAGCAGAGCATCGGCGGTACTTCAGATGACAATACTCCTTTGACACGACCTGATTTTGTGAATGAAGTGCTGACGGTAGAAAGAGAACTTGAGAAGTTTCAAGGTCTCCTTGCAAATGTTGAGAAAAGTTATGGTGACGGACAGATTGACAGAGTAGATTATGAAACACTTAAAGCTGACCATGAGAGTAAGATAACCGCTCTCAAAGCGAAGATAATGAGCTGGAGCCATGAATATCTGGACCTTAAAAACGGGCTTAATTCTGAACTCGCAGCACTGCGAAATGAAAATACAGAAGCTGAAGGGAAACTCGAAAAGACAGAGAAACATTTTTCGCTCCAACTTATAACTGAAGAGGAATATAATACAAAGAAAAATGTCCTTGTAGCCACGATTAAACGGACATCATCTGCAATAGAAAAGAAACAAAAGTTTTACGATGAGATAATTGTTATTTCACCTTATATTGAAGAAAAGCAACAGTAGGTAAAGAAATAACGGAAAAATTCCCTTCTCTCAACTAATAATGTAATTAAGATATGTAAGTCTCTGGGATTAAACCGATGTACATATATCTGATGTAGGAGAGAAAGAATAATATGGCTGAAATAGCTCGACCATTAGGTGTAACAATCATCGGAGTGCTCTATATAATTATAGGGCTTTTAGCTCTTTTTGGTGGTATCGTAGGTGGCTCAGTTCTGGCTATTGCTGGATTGGGGCCAATTGGACTAATTATCGGCTTTATCTTCATTATCGTCGGTATTATTGATATTATTATTGCAATCGGCCTCTTCATGGCAAAGGGATGGGCATGGCTACTTGCTGTCATATTTGCCATCCTTAATATTCTCGCAAGCCTTATCCAGGCAGTAGCTAGTATCTGGGCTATAATTGGGGTTATTATTCCAATCATTATCCTCTGGTACCTGTTTCAGCCAAATGTCAAGGCCTTCTTTGGAAAAGCCTGAATTTAAATCTTTTTAATTTTTTTTCCATATGCCTTTTGTGTTAAGAAAAATTTTTTTGACACTCTTCTAAAAAAAAAAAAAAGAATAAAAAGAAAATGCGCCGACTGGGACTCGAACCCAGGTTTAGGCGTTGGCAACGCCTAGTGATAACCACTACACTATCGGCGCTTACACCGTTGCCTTATTGAATTGGTGTGCTTCAGGTTTAAGGATATCGTATTAATCAACAACCATATCAGGAATCATATTTAGGACAACACCATATTCTATTACTACTCATATGGTCCCACTAATGCTTGATCTCACAGGCAAACTGGTTGTTGTTTTTGGTGGAGGTGAAGTTGGAGCAAGAAAAGCCCGTTATTTTGACGGAGAAGCCAGGATAACGGTTGTCAGCAGAACTTTCCATGAGGCATTTGATACACTGAATGTCGAAAGAGTAATTAAGGATCTATCTTCGATTGACGAATACTCTTTATCAGTTTTAATAGAAAGATCGTCCCTTGTAATTGCTGCGACTTCAGACCAGGGACTAAATAAGCGAATCGGTATTTTGTGCAATAATAAAGGAACACTCTTCAATTGTGCCAATTGTAAAGGAGACGTGGTAATGCCCTCTATAATAAAAGGAAAAGAGTACCTCATTGCAGTCAGTACTTACGGAAAAAGTCCTGCCATGAGTAAATACCTAAGAGAGGGAATAACTTATTATTTATCTCCTGATGCAATGATCCGCCTTCAAAACAGGTTAAGGAACGTTCTTAAAGAGAAGACAGGTTCACAGGAGGGGCGTTCAGAAATACTTGGCAATGTTATGAAGGACAAAGAAATATGGGAGATGTTACGCACTGATGAAGATACTGCATTGAGGATTGCGTTGGAGCGCTATTCAAGATGAATGAAGAGTATCATATCCCATTTGCAGTGGCTGGCATAAGTCACAAGGATGCGTCAGTTGAAGAGATAGAAAAGGCGGGTTTTAGGGACGAGAAAGAATTTTACTCTGTTTCCCGGGAATATTTCAGGGGTTCAATACTTCTCCAGACATGTAACAGGGTTGAAATAATAGTTGAGGGGGAGTCTGAAGACCTCAATCAGTTTCTATTTGAAACTGGAAGAGAGAATTTTTCAATTTATGAAGGATCTGACGGACTGCGTCACCTGCTCCTGGTTTCATCCGGTATCGACTCGATGATCGTGGGTGAAGATCAAATCCTGGGCCAGCTTAAAAAGGCACTGGAAAACGCAAGAGAAAATGGGACGACAACCAGTCTATTAGAACTTTGTGTCAACAAGAGCATCAATATAGGTGTAACCGCGAGAAAGGAGACCAATATAAACCGTGGGGCAGTCTCTATTGGTTCAGCGGCTGTAAAACTTGCAGAAAGAGAAATTGGAAACCTTAAAGGCCGCCATATTCTGGTCGTCGGAAGCGGCGAGATGGGGATGCTTGTCACTCAGGCATTATCTGAGAAAGACCTGACTGCAATATATGTTGCAAACAGGACATATGGACGGGCATGTTTTCTTGCAGACAAGATAGGCGGGAAGGCAGTCAGGATGAACGAACTTGACCGCTATCTGGTCCTGTCTGACGTTGTGATAACATGCACTTCGGCACCACACCCGGTCATTAAGAAAGATTTCATCAAGGACATTATGAAAAAACGCTGTTGGCCACTTGAAGGCCACCCACGTCCACTCATTCTTATTGATATTGCACAGCCAAGAGATATTGAAGAGGGGGCAGACCTGGTAGACGGAGTCACACTATTTACTATTGATGACCTTCGCAGCATCAATGAACTTACTATGGAAAACAGGAGGGGTGCTGCTGACCGTGTTTTAGTGATGATTGAGTCTGAACTCCCCAGACTTCAGAAACTAATAAACCGAAAAGTCTCAGATTATACCGTTGCTTCCCTTTATTCCTGGGCAGAATCGATACGTATAAGAGAAAGAGACAGGGCTCTTGTGAGAATTGATGGAAGTACGGCAGATTATTCTCAAATTCTTGATGACCTCACGCGGTCCCTGACCAAGAAACTTTTATCTGATATCACATATGCCATACGCGAAAGCACAGAATGTGGGGATGTCAAAACCGCAGAAATCATAGTAAACGCAATTATTAAAGGTGAACCCATATGTTTCCCAAAGAGAGAGAGTTAGTGACCCATATATTGTGTGTATTATGTGATGTTAGGGTAGTATGAGATCTTCCGATACATAATATCTCAAAGAAAAATCTATTAAATCATTCAAACTATTTAGATAATATTATGACAATTGCAATTACAATTAAAGTTCATGACGGCGTAGTTATTGCTTCTGATAGTGCAACTACACTTGTTGAAAACACTAATGTAACCACTGTTTACAATAACGCTAATAAAATATTCCATTTATATAAATCGAATAACAATATCCCCCATGGATTGCCTTTGGGAATAGTAACATATGGGCTGGGAGGTATAGGAAATTCTTCAATTTCTACATTAATAAAGGATTTCAGAAAAAATTTATCTAACGGCAAAATTGAATTTAATCCAAGTGAATATACGGTTCTTGAGGTCGCGAATAAAATAAAAGAATTTATTTATGGCGAGCAATATTCTAAATATTTTTCTGGAACTGAAAATCCCCCTCCTTTAGGATTTATACTCGCAGGATATTCCAGCAATGAAATATTAGCGGAAGAATACCGTATTGAAATAATCAATGGTCAATGTAAAGAGCCACAATTAATTCGTGAGAAAGAGTTATGCGGTATTTCATGGGGTGGTGAAGGTGAAGCTGTACATAGATTAATCAAAGGAATAGGTATGAATACATTATATTCTTTATCGCAGATTGAGATATCAGAGCAAAGAATAATTGATTCAATTAAAAAAATTATTGATGCCTCTGAATTGTACTTAGTTCCTCCCCCTATGCCAATTAAAGATGCAATAGATCTCGCGGATTTTCTTGTTACGACAACGATAAATTTTAGTCGATTTACCTTTGGCCCCCCTACTGTTGGAGGACCTGTAGAGATAGCTGCAATTACGAAACATGAACAATTTAAATGGATACAACGCAAATTATACTATGATACTTTATTAAATCCTGATGATTATGTCCTCCGAATATAACGAAACTTGGAAAATTGCAGGGTACAATTATCCAGTTCAATGTGCCATTCCTTGTATTATTATTCAACAGTCTACTTCTCCCTCTCCTTTCGTTTATACAAAAAGTCAAATATTTTGCGAAGATAATGAATTTTTTTCTCCTGAAGAAATAAAAAGAATTGAATGCGGAATTTTAGACATTAAACGAGGAAATACAATTTCGGCATCCGATGTGAAAAAAATGCTTGACATTGAATGACGTATGCTGTGGAATATACTCCTGATGCTATTAAAGATCTAAAAAGATTACCTAAATTAGACAGAAACAGAATTTTTAATAAAATTCAAGAATATGCTTTGCAATCTTCACCCGAAAGACATCCAAGGCAACTAACTGGAAATTTTAATATTCCAATATATTCTTTAAGGATTGGAAATTATCGCGTGATTCATTCATTTGATGACGATAAGTTATTTATTTTTATTATTGAAATTGGATTAAGAAAGAACATTTATAATAGTTATTAGTCTTCTACAACTTGAAAAAATAATTTTATACATGGAGTGATTGTTCAATAACCATTGCATTTTTAACACTGAATACTAATATAATCTTAACAAAATAAAGGTAGATTGAACGTATTTTAAGAGAAAATATACAGGTGACTAATAGTGTTTCCCAACGAGAGAATGAGACGACAACGGAGAAGAAAGATTATACCACTGCTGCAGGAGAACTGGATAAGAAAAGAAGATCTGATATACCCACTTTTCGTCGATGAGAATCTTGAAAAGTGTGAGCCTATAAAGTCAATGCCAGGTCAGTTCAGTTATTCGGTTCATGAAATAGCAGGAAAAGCTGAAGAGCTGGCATTAATTGGATTAAAAGCAGTTATTCTCTTTGGAATACCAAAGAACAAGGACAATACCGGGAGCTCTGCATATAATGAAGACGGGGTTATACAGAAAAGTATCAGGCTTATAAAGGAAAAATTACCTGAAATGGTGATAATTACCGATGTTTGTGCATGTGAATATACTGAGAACGGACATTGTGGGATTACTGCCGGATGCCATGATTCAATCGATCTTGATAATGATCTCTCTCTTCCACTTATGGAAAAAATCGCTTTAAGTCATGCGAAAGCCGGTGCAGATATAGTTGCGCCATCCTCTATGCTTGATGGAGTTGTCATGAGTATAAGAAAATCTCTTGACCTCGCCGGATTTCAGGAAGTACTTATCCTCTCATACTCATCGAAATTTGCAAGTGCCCTTTACGGACCTTTTCGCGATGCAGCCAAATCAGGTTTCTCATTTGGAGACCGTACTACTTACCAGATGAACCCGGCTAACGCAAGGGAGGCTTTGATGGAGTCAGAGCTCGATTTTAAGGAAGGTGCAGATATCCTTATGGTAAAGCCAGCATCCTTTTATCTCGATATTTTGTCATCAGTCAAAAAAATTGGGATTCCCGTTGCTGCATATCAGGTGAGCGGAGAATATTCTATGATAAAAGCAGCTTCAATGAATGGCTGGATAAATGAAAGGGCAATTGTTATGGAGAGCCTCATATCAATTAAAAGGGCAGGTGCAGACCTGATACTCACTTATTTTGCAGAGGAAGTCTTAAGGTGGTTAGATGAATAGTAAAGATCTATATTCTTATGCAGAAAAAATAATGCCCGGCGGGGTATCGAGTCCGGTCAGGGCTATAAGGCCGAATCCATTCTATACCGTAAAAGGCAGAAAAAGCCACATTACTACGCTCGATAAAAAGGCTCTTATAGACTGTTGCATGGCATATGGACCATTAATTCTTGGTCATGCACATCCGGTAGTAAGACAAAAAATAACTGAACAGTTAGATAATGGATGGCTATATGGGACTCCTACACCCGTAGAACCTGAATACGCAAAGCTTCTTATCCGGGATCATCCTGGAATAGATATGCTTCGTTTCGTTTCAACCGGTTCTGAAGCGACGATGGCCGCAATTCGCCTTGCACGAGGGTATACAGAAAAATCAGATATTATAAAAATTGAAGGAGGGTTTCATGGTGCCCATGATGCAGTCCTTGTGAAAGCAGGTTCTGGGGCAACAACCATGGGTGTACCTGATTCGGCAGGGGTGCTTCCAGACCTCGTCAGGCACACATGCCAGGTACCATATAATGATATTGAAAGCTTATCTGATCTTGCCTGTAAAAATGAAAATATTGCCGCAATGATAATCGAACCGGTCCTTGGAAATATAGGCCCTGTGCTCCCGGAAAACGATTACCTTAAAGAAGTGAGGGATGTAACAAAGGAGAATAATATACTCCTTATCTTTGATGAGGTAATTACCGGTTATAGGATTGGCATCGGTGGTGCCCAGTCATATTTTGGTGTCACACCTGACATAACGACTCTTGGGAAAATTATAGGTGGAGGTCTTCCGATAGGTGCATTTGGAGGAAAGGAAGAGATAATGAAATTAATCGCACCATCAGGGCCTGTTTATCAGGCCGGAACTTTCAGTGGAAATCCTCTTTCTCTAACCGCAGGGTTAGCAACCATTGAATGGTTGCACTCACACAAAAAAATTTATAAAGAATTACAAAGCAGCACAGAATTGATAGGTGAAGAATTGAAAGGTTCAGGGGATGGATCATTTGTCAGTATTGGTTCGATGTTCAAATATTTCTTCAGAGAGAAAAAACCCTGTAATTACAAGGAAGTTAATGAATGTAATATTGAAAAATTCTCTATATTCTGGCAAAAAATGCTAAATTTGGGGATATTTCTGCCTCCTTCCCAGTTTGAAACTAATTTTCTCTCTGTTGTTCATTCAGAAAAGGATTTGACAAAAATAATAAGGGCTTATAAACAATGCCTCTCGTAATCGGGACACGCGGGAGCCGGCTCGCACTGGCACAGACAACCCAGGTGGCAGATCTGCTGAAAAGTCAGGGTATTGAGGTGATTACAAAGATAATCAATACCGAAGGGGATAAAAATTCAGGAGTCCCGCTTCATGAAATTGGTGGCCAGGGAGTTTTTGTGCGGGCTCTGGATGTCGCAATTCTTGAAGGAGAAGTTGACTGTGCAGTTCATAGCATGAAAGATATCCCTGCAATAAGGCCAGGCGGACTATTTCTTGCTGCAGTACTGAAGAGAGATTCACCTTGTGATTACCTTGCATATGAAACAGAGCGGGACAAAGTAGATTCAATCGGGACTTCAAGCACGAGAAGAACCGCCCAAATCCGAAAAAATTTTCCAGGTATTGAAGTAAAGCAGCTCAGGGGAAATGTGGACACGCGAATCAGAAAACTGAAGGGAGGGGAATATAGCGCAATCATCCTTGCAAAAGCTGGTCTTGAAAGGCTTTCAATTGACATTCCAGGGGAAACACTAAATCCAGATATCTTTGTCCCCTCACCAAACCAGGGAATTATCTCAATTGTCGCACGAGAGGATGAGGAATTGTGCAAATTATTTGAAAAAATTGACCACCATCAGACAAGACAGGATGCTGAAATTGAAAGGAAGATAATGGAGAGGATAGGCGGAGGTTGTTTTACGCCTATTGGCATCTATTCTAACTGTGGGTATGTTATTTGTGAAGTCCTTTCCCTAAACGGAGACAGATCAATCAGAAGAGAGTCCAAAATATCAAATATATCTGTTGCAGAAAAATTCGGGTTAAAAATGAAGGAAGAGGCTGCAGAACTTATAAGTGAGGCTAAAATTAGCCTTAGGCTAGAAGAATGACAGGGAAAGTCTATCTTGTGGGGTCAGGGCCGGGTGGAAGGGACCTGATGACAATCCGTGCAGAGGAGGTCATCTCTAAAGCAGATGTAATTCTCTTCGACCAGCTTCCAGGCGATGAAATTCTTGCATCACTCCCAAAATACGCTGAAAAAATAGACTGTGGGAAATTTGGAGGGAATCATCTCAAGGAACAGGACGAGATTGAAAATATAATGGTGAAAAATGCCATTGAAGGGAAAAACGTTGTAAGACTCAAAGGAGGTGACCCTTTTCTTTTCGGTCGTGGTGGAGAAGAGATGGAAGTACTGCGTTCACATGGAATTCCTGTCGAACTAGTCCCAGGTGTGACAAGTGCCATTGCAGTCCCTGGTTCGGCGGGAATACCAGTTACGCACCGGAGTTATGCTTCGTCTGTCACCATAATTACGGGGAATGAAGACCCAGGTAAAGAGGATTCGTCATTAGACTGGCAGTGGCTTGCGAGGAATAAAGGCACTCTCGTTATCCTGATGGGTGTAGGCAACCTTGCAAAGATTGTTGATGCACTTACGAGATATGGAAAAGATACAAAAACACCTGTAGGAATAATAGAGAGGGGCATGAGAAAAGACAAAAGGCTGACAATTGGCGACCTTTCAGATATTGTCCAAAAATCGGTTGAACGCTCCATAAGTGCCCCGGCGATAATTGTTATTGGTGATGTTGTCAGGCTGTGTAATGAAAGTGATCCCTGGCTTATCCCGGTTTAATTCATTTTTCTTTTACGAATTTTTTAGAAGAAAGCTGTACCTAAAAACAATCCTATTTACATTTTAACAACTAAAATTTAATGCATCTTATGCTACCCGGAGGACCCACTCAGGACGAAGTAATGGCAGTCTCGTTAATTAAACTAAGTCTGCAGCCGGAAGATAACTTTCTTGACATAGGTTGTGGTACCGGGAAGGTTGGGATAAAGGTTTCACCATTTGTAAAGGATGTTATAGGAATCGATAAGAGAGAAGAAGCTATTACATGTGCTCTGGATGCTGCAAAAAAAGCCGGGGTGAAGAATATAAAATTCGTAATGGCTGACGCAATACAATATCTAAAAAATTCAGGTCCGGTGGATTCAGCATTTGTCGGAGGCACCCAGGGATTACCTGAAATTCTCTCAATGCTCGTGAAAAAGAATGTCCGTTCATTAGTAATAAATGTAGTAAAACTCAACTCACTCTCAACTGCTGTAAATGAACTTCAGAAATCTGGATTTTTTCATGAGGTTATCCAGGTAAACATATCCAGGTCCTATCCAATCGGAGATGGCATCATGTTTAAACCAATTAACCCGGTTTTCATTATTGTCGGAGGGAGGCCTCAATGCTGATAGGTGTGGGACTTGGACCGGGTGACCATGAGCTTCTGACCTTAAAAGCCGTACGACTTTTAAAAGAAGCTGAAAAAATATATGTTCCTGGCGAGATAGCAGGGCGTCTAGTCAGGGAATATCGTGAATGCGAAGTTCTGGAATTTCCAATGTGTGACGACGAAGCAGGAATCCGGGCCTGTATTGAATCACATGCAGAAAAAATTGCAATTGAAGCTGAATCTGGACTTGTTGTTTTTGGAATACTTGGAGACCCTAATGTATACTCAACATTTGCACGTCTCTGCGAGATAATGAAAGAAAAGTACCCTAACATCAGATGCTCTACAGAACCTGGGGTAAGTGCAGTCACTGCTTTTGCTTCTGTTGCCAATATTCCGCTTTGTAATGGGTTTATTGTCTCTGATGGCAGTGCTCCATTCGAAAGAGTCATAATGAAAGTCAGGAATCCAAAAGAGACTGCCGAATCTTTAAAAATGCAGGGATATGACCGTTTCATTCTCGTAGAAAGGATGTTTATGGAGAGGATGAAAGTCTATAATGATGACGAACTGCCTGAAAAGAGTGACTATATGAGCATCCTTTATGCAGGGAAAAGATATGCATAAGGTCTCTTTCGTTGGTGCGGGCCCGGGTGATCCCGATCTTATAACCGTCAAAGGAATGGATCTTTTAAAAAATGCCGATTTACTCATCTATACCGGTTCACTCATAAATCCGGAACTTGTGACGCGTTCACTTGCAAAAGTAAAGCGTAATAGTCATGGAATGAATCTGGAAGAAATTACGTCTCTTATTATCAGCCACTACAAAATGGGGGACCGGGTTGTACGTCTTCATACGGGTGACCCGTCATTATATAGTGCAATTCATGAACAAATTATTGTTCTTCTTGAAGCAGGCATTGAAGTAGAAATAATTCCAGGTGTTTCGTCAATGTTCGGGGCAGCTGCAGCCTTGGGTATTCAGTTTACAGGTGCAGGTATTGCCGAAACGCTTATCGTTACGCGACCAAGAGGAAAAACACTATCAGACGATGATATCGAACAACTCTCTGAATTCTGTTCTACCCTTGTATTTTTCCTTGGTTCAGACAGGATAGACGATATTACAATGCGGCTCAAGTGTCCAAAAGACACTCCGGCAGCAGTAGTATATCATGCTACCTGGCCGGACCAGGTGATTATCAGAGGTTCAGTTCAGGATATAGCAAAAAAAACAAAGGACTCAGGAATAACTCGAAGTGCCCTCCTCATTGTCGGGCAGATTCTCTCACCTGGTTCTTCAGGGGAAAAGAGATCAGTACTATATTCATGAACGAATCAGAAATTGTTGTCATTGCCCTTCCCAGGTTTTTACCCCTTGCTGAAGAAATTGCAGTTTTTTTTAAAACTGCTGCAACTGAATATTACCCGAAAATTTTTTCAGATGTATTTAGGCATTGTGAGGTAATAATCGCGGTAATGTCAGCGGGTATTGTAGTCAGGCATGTCGCACCCTTGCTTACTGATAAATGGAGGGACCCGGCAGTGATAGTTGTCAGTCCTGATGGGAAATTTGCAATACCACTTTTAGGGGGGCACCATGGAGCAAACAGGGTTGTAAAAATGATGGAGAATATCGGCATAACTCCGGTCATCACCACTGCAACAGAATGTATGGGACGTCCGTCTGTCGAGGGTATTGCCGAGGAATCAGGACTTACAATTATTAACACAGATTCAACCCGGGCAGTTAACAATTCACTTCTTGATACAGATATCCCGGTAATCAGAGTCACACACCCTGCAATAGTGATAGTTGATGAGGGAGTTTCAGTTCTTATCAGAAACGGAACTTATACAGTTGGCATCGGATGTAGAAGAGGTACGGATGAAGATGAGATAACCTGTTCAATTAAAAGAGCATTGAAAGAGAACAGTATAGATGCAAAGGATGTAACTGCCTATGCAACTACAAGATTAAAAAGCCATGAATCAGGTCTTATCTCGGCAGTCCATAAAGCCGGAGGAAACCTTATATTTCTTGATGATTTTGTGCTAAAAAAATATAGTACAGATACTCATTCAAGAGCGGAATTAATAGGGCTCCCTGGTGTGGCAGAGCCTGCAGCGCTGGCAATATCAAAAAAGAAGGAATTAGTAATGACAAAAACTATCTATGGGAGGGTGACTATTGCAATCGCCCGATAAAAGTTGTGGAAAATTATACATTGTCGGGACCGGACCCGGAGACCCGGATCTGCTTACTTTAAAAGCAATAAAAGCACTGAATGAATCGTCCATTGTAATCGGAAACGACTTTTATCTCAGTTCAATACAAAGCCTCCTTATTGGAAAGACAATCATCAAGAGTTCAATGGGAAAAGAGGTGGAGAGAGCAAAAACTGCAGTAGAGCTTGCTGAAAAAAATATTGTAAGTATGGTTAGCGGTGGTGACCCTGGTGTCTACGGGATGGCAGGTATAGTTCTTGAAGTACTTGAACACTCAGGCAATAGCATCCCGTTTGAAGTTATACCGGGAGTAACTGCTGCAACGGCAGCAGCATCAAGACTGGGCTCACCTCTATCAGGTGACTTTGCGGTAATAAGCCTTTCAGACCTCCTCGTTCCGTGGGAAACAATTATTAAACGCCTAATTGCATTCCTTGATGCCGAAGTCCCTCTTATCCTTTACAACCCACGGAGCCGTGGAAGACCTGGACATTTTGCAGAAGTTATAGAGATAGTAAAAGCTAAAAGGAAAGGCAAATCTCCTGTCGCATTGGTAAAGAATGTATACAGGGATAATGAAGAGATAGTGATTACAAATCTTGACGATGCAATCGGTATGGAAGAATGGGTTGATATGCATACGGTCGTAATCATCGGTGGCGAAGAGACGAGAAATTTATTGAGAGGAGATGATGTCATTGGAATCATTACACCACGAGGATATCAAAGAAAATACGTATATTGACCTTGGTGCAGATACAGACGAGGGATATGCAATTTCAAAAGAAAGCCGGTCCATTGCCAGGGAAATCCTTGGAGATGATAGCTATGAGGACAGGATAAGACAGCGTTGTTGTATTGCAGTAGGTGACTGGGAACTTGGGCCCCTCCTAAAATTTTGCCACGATCCCGTCTCTGCAGGATTAGCGGCACTTAATAAAGGAGCCGGGATTTTTACAGATATACGAATGGTTGCAACGGGAATTCAGAAAAAAGGTCATAATTCAAATATTATCTGCGTTCTTGACAATATTACGGAAAACTTCCCGCCTCATTTGACCCGTACTTCACAGGGATTTCAATCTGAAGGAAAAAATCTTAATGATGCAATACTGATTATCGGAAATGCTCCTTCTGCACTTCTTTCTGTCTGTGATCTAATTGAACAGGGAATAAGACCTGCACTTATCATTGGAACAGCGGTTGGATTTGTGAATGCTGCAGTTTCTAAAGAAATTTTGAGGACAAAAAATATTCCTTCTATTTCCACAGAAGGTACGAGGGGTGGGACTCCGGTTGCTGTCGCAGCTATGAATGAAATAATTACAATTCATGCCGAATTGCAAAAATCATAATTATAAAATGGTTATACGCGACCCTCTTTCGGGCTTTATATATCCAGAGGACTGGCTTCTAAATTGCAATGAACCAGAAATACTTGATGGTCTTAAAAAGGGACATCTTATACTGACCTCATCAGGTAAAATTCTAAGACGAGGTTATACTACCGGAACTACTGCAGCTGCTGCCTGTAAAGGTGCAATCCTGTCCCTTAAAGAGACCCTGAATTCTGTTAACATCATTACCTCTTCGGGTTTAATCGTAGAACTACCAGTTGAATGTATGAACGGTACATGTGAAGCAGTAAAATATTCAGGGGATTACATTGCAGATGCGACTAAAGGAATTATCATTAAAGCCACTGCTGCATGCGGAAATAATGGGTTAATACTTGAGACAGGAGCTGGAATCGGGACAAACACACGTAAGACAACGAGATATAACCCTGGAGACCCCGCAATAAGTCCAAAAGCCCTTGAATGCATTCAAAAAGCGATGGAAGAAGCAATCGGCCGGATACAGGAAAAAGATATTCGTGTCAAATTATCAATCCCAGATGGAGAGAAAATAGCCAAGCTTACACTTAATCCCTCTCTTGGAATTACAGGTGGAATATCGGTTCTTGGGACAACCGGTTTTGTCGAACCATGGGATGAACATCTGACATCTTCCATTCTTGAAAGAGTGAGTGAATTGCACGACCCGGTACTCACGACTGGAAGAACAGGTCTCGTGTATGCTCACCGGATGTTTCCTGACCATTGTGTTATTCTGATTGGGAAGAATATAAAGGATGCAATAAATGCCTCTAATGGGAATCCGGTTCTTATCGGGCTTCCTGCCCTTATATTAAAATTTTTTAATCCTGATATTCTCCTGGGAACTGGTTCATTATCGGTTGAAGAACTAATGACTACGCCATTATGGGATATACGTCTGAATGAGACTTTGGAATTTGCGCATGAAAAATATCCCTTATTGTCAATTATAATTCTTGATAGAAGTGGGAATGTCCTTGCGAGGCGCCCATGATTGTTGTCGGGACTGGATGCGGACCAGGGCTTCTTACAGAAGAGGCAATATCTGTACTAAAAACTGCGGAAATAGTATATGGCTCAAAGCGTGCCATAGAGATTGTCTCTCCTTATCTTGAAAACTCATGTGAAATTAACTTTATTGAAGACTACAAAAAGTTAAAAGATCTTCCTCCTCGCAGCATTCTGCTCTCAACAGGTGACCCGATGCTGGCAGGTCTTGGAAACAGGGGAGACCGAATAATTCCGGGAATATCGTCAATGCAACTTGCATTCTCACGCCTCAGGTTATCGCTCACGAATGTGTCTGTGGTTGTGGCCCATGGAAGAGACCATTTATCTGCAAATAAACAATGTATTGAAGAATTAGGGCGTAATAAGATTGTATTTCTTATAACCGATCCTGGCTATTCAATAATCAGTTTTGTAAATCTCGCAAAAGAGAAGTTTTCAGGTCTGACTATAGCTCTATGTGAAAATCTTGGGTACCCTGAAGAAGTTATATCAAAAGGTACCCTTGAAAGCCCACCCATACAAAATAGTGACCTTTTTGTCGTTGTCATATGGGATAAATCAAATTAGGGAAGCTATTTCACAAAAGAGTCAAAAAAACATAGAAGGTAAATTAAATGGATAAAAGTGATAAACGCAACATCAGTCTCGTATGTTTTGCAGTTGGAGTAATCCTGATACTGCTTCAGGACCTTAAAGGGATATCGACCATCCATGTCGGTTTTGTATGGCCTTTTGCCGAGATGTTTTATACCGGGCTAATCTTAATTGTCATAGGGTATTATCTCAAATAGAAGCGAGACAAAATACAGACAAAGCAGAAATATTCTCGCAGAGGATATTTGTTAAAAGATATCGTAATCAATGTTGTATAATTAAACCTGTTGGAGTTCCTGGCGATGGATGATAAGTATGCATTTTCACAGTCTTTAAAAAATCTTATCGGACATATCGAAGAAATACTTAGTACTCAGATAAATGTAGTGCGCCAGGCTGATGCACCTCACAGGGGACTCCTCCTTGATGGATATTTTTATGATAACGACCGTAACGTTGTAGTTTTTCAAAGCCAGCAGCTTGGTGTCCTTAAGGACTATGTTTGTGCAGTAAATTGTGTAATGCTGCTTCTTCGCGGTGCAGCAAAACATTTTGGCGATTATAAAGTACTCTCATTTGATGTCGAATCTGCAAAAGTGGGAATGGAGCAGATCTATCTTGATACATTAAAAGATGAAGTAACAAGGAACCTTGACTTTTGGCGAAAGAAAAAGCTGATGTTCTATCTCTATATGCTTTTCCATGAGAGTTTATTTGATCTTCCATGGCAGGTTATCGCAAACATTTACATCTCACGAAAGTGTGCAGTAATGCGAAATGCCCAGGTATATTTCCAGATGAAAGAGAGTATGAGAGATATGCATGAACTAGTCTCTTTCAAGGATTTTATTCCGAGACGTTATTTTGTAATGAATAATGGCATGTATTATGCCCGTGATGTCCTCCTCTCACAGGTTCTCTCATTAAAGAAACTTCACCCGCTTATACATATCCCTGAAATGCAAAAGTTCCGGAACCTTGATGTAAAAGAGATGATGACTCACCGCTGGCGAAAATCATATTGGTATGATACAAAATTAGTCGGGGATGTGATGAATCAATTATTAAAGAAGATACTTGCTGTAGATTTTGACAAAAAAGGGAGTCTGGAGCATTATAAAGAGATGTATGATGTTGGTGTAGAAGTAACGAACCGGTGGATAGAACTCATGCGGTTGAAAAATTATTATAAATGGGAAACTCCTGCCCACCTTAGGGAAGCTGTTCAAAACCAGGAAATGATTGAAAAGAGAGCGAGAGAAGAGATACTGGGTGAGATGTCAGATTAGAACCTGGCGTCCGGATTAATATTTTTTTTAGGAGAAATATCTGATTTTAAATGATCTCTATCAGAAAATATATCAGAGTCCGTATACTTGGATATACTTATTTTTTTGAGGGAATAAAACTTGCAATTATCCTGATGTTTGCCCTCATTTCATTATTAATTACCCTATATGCATACTGGCACCGGCAGGACCCGTCATTTCCGCAGATCTATATTCTCCTCCCACACCTCTACCTGATACCGATTATACTTGTGGGGCTCTGGTATCCAAAAAGGGGGCTAATTGTAACAGTGCTGATGTTTCTTGCAATTTTTATCCTTTCATGGGCTTTTGCAATCCGTGGTTATCCAATAGATCCAATTGGAAGCATCCTTAATTCAGGACTGGATATAGCTGTATTCGTTGTACTTGCTTTATACATCAAAGACCGCCAGATTGTAGACTTACTGCTCGCTAAAATCTTCTCTTTCACAGAAGGCCCAAATAGAGTTGCTCTGGATGTGATAACAGCTGACGCTTATAACAATGTAGAAGGGGCATTTGAAGATCTCTTAAAGGCTCTTGAGAGCCCGGATGATGAAATCCGCGAGGACGCTGTAAAGGCTATAGGCGAAATAAATGATATCAGAGCTGTAAGACCGCTCATTCGAAGGTTGAATGACCGTGATCGGTTTATCAGACGAGAATCTGCAAAGATACTCGGTCACCTTGGTGACCTTCAGGCAATTTCTCACCTTATTGGAGTACTGGGTGATGAGGACCGTTCTGTACGCGAAGCAGCCGCTGAAGCTCTTGGTGCAATAGGCACTCCTGCAGTAAACAGTCTTTTTGAAGCATTAAAGAACCCGGTGTGGCAGGTGAAAGTCGGAGCTATTGTTGCTCTTCGTATTATTGGTGATAAACGAGCTATTCCACCCCTTATTAATTCACTTGAAGACCAGAACAGGTTTGTAAGGAGAGAGGCAGTGAAATCTCTTGGAAGGATCGGGGACCTCAAGGTCCTGGAACCACTATCATATTGCCTTGACGATTTTGATAGCGGGGTAAGGTTAAGGGCAGTAAGTGCACTTTTTCGATGTGGTGGGTTAAATGCAAAAAAATTTATATCAAAAGCAATAACCGACGATGATGCCGGTGTTCGGCTTAAAGCGATTCAGGTACTTGAAAAAATGGATGAGGATCAGAGTTTGAAATGAGATACGGATTTCGAACAAATTCAAAGTTTTTAGTTTTAATTTTTGCTTTAACCTGTTATATTCTGTTTTTTTCTTTTTTATCGGTTCAGATGAACCGTCATTATCTCACTTCTCTGGACTATGCAATTTTTGTACAGTCTATATGGTCAACTATCAATCAAGGGACTTTCTTTTATAGTTCAATTATTGGGATGAGCCAGTTCGGAATTCATAATTCCCCTATATTAATTGTATTAATTCCCGTCTTAATGATTTTTAAAAATCCTGAAGTACTTCTTATCTTTCAGACAGTACTTCTTGCTCTTGGTGCAGTGCCATTATACCTTATAGCGAGAGAAAAAATAAACGAATCTGTAGGAATAATAATTGGATGTATTTACCTTCTCTACCCGCCTCTTCATGGGGTAAACCTCTATGATTTCCACGAAGTTGCATTTGTGCCACTCCTGCTTGGATTTTGTTTTTATTTTCTTCTAAAAAGGAATTATTACTGTTTTTTTATCCTGTCGTTAATTACTATGACAATTAAGGAGGATGTAGCGTTCTGTATTGTATTGATTGGATTTTACGCGTTATTGACAATTAAAGATGCAAGTCGCGAGGACAAGATTCTTTTTTTGTTAGTAAGTATTATTGGATTAATATGGCTTGCTTTGACATTTATTGTTATTATCCCGCATTTCAACATAATCCAGCACCAAAGTACATTAATCCATTATGAAGACCCTTTGCAGTCAATAACCATGTTTTGGAATGAGAAAGTTGAATATTTTTTCAGGATCTTTCTCCCAATTGGATTTATCCCTTTTTTCTCTCCTGGTATTCTCGCTATAAGCATTCCTTTTTTTGCTGAGATATTTTTCTCGTCACTGGGAATGAGAACGAATTTTCTCTCTCATTCTGCTACATTGATAATTCCGCTGGTTTTTATTACTACAATATCCGGAATTGTCTGGATTAATAAAAAAATCGGGAAAAAATACCCTGAAATTATTCAGTATATCCTTTTTCTGATAATAGTACTCACGATTATATCAAATATAACAAGTCCGGTCCCTCAATTATTCTCGCAAATCAATGATAAACCAAATCTCCACTATAACAATTTAAATACTCTCATCGAAAAGATCCCGCAAAATCTTTCAATATCCTCTCAAACTGATATTCTGCCCCATATAGCAACTAGAAATGAGGTGTATGGGAAATTTACAGATAATGTCGATCTGGTCCTTATTGACACGACAACAATTTATAGTTCAATTTTGTGGGATGAAAAAGCTAAATATAAAAATTATACAGTAATATATGACTATGACGGTGTTATATTGTATCAATCACCCAGACTTAATATAACAATGTAGGCCTTGGTTTAATTACATAAAAGGAATTCAATAATGGTTAATTCAATATTTTTATCAATGAAGGATTTACTAAAAAAAGCCAGGTCTCCAGAATTTATTGTTCTTTTTTTGATGATTATTTGTTATACTGTTATTCTGTCCTGGGTTTCATGCATCCGCTTCTGGAGCTTTTATGCCCTTAATGATCTTGCAGTTTTTGAACAGATTTTATGGATGACACTAAGAGGACACTTTTTTTACAGTTCACTCCTTACAATGAGCCAATTCGGGCTGCATAATTCACCTGTACTATTTATCCTCCTCCCGTTTTATGCATTATTTCAAAATACTGAAGTCCTGCTTGTGATCCAGAGTTTCATCTACGGTGCAGGCGCAATTCCAGTTTACCTCATTGCAAAAGATAAACTGGGAGGAAGGATGGGCCTATTTTTTTCAGGCCTATACCTGCTCTATCCACCACTTCACGGCGCTAATCTTGCTGATTTTCATGAAATTGCCTTTGCCCCGTTAATCCTTGGTATGTGCCTTTATTTTCTGATGCAGGGAAAATTCAGAAATTATATCATTTTTAGCATCCTTGCATTGACAATAAAAGAAGATATCTCCCTTATCATCATTACAATGACAATCTGGGGTTTATGGTATCATAAAAATACAATTAAAAAGGATAGAATAATTTTATTTGCAACCATAATTATATCAGCACTCTGGCTTATTGTCTCTTTATTTGTAATTATTCCTGCATTCAATACTTCTTCCCACTATCTATTTTTAAACCAGTATTCAAATCCAATAAAGAGTATTGTGAATTATGGTCCCCAAAAACTTACATATCTGATAGAATTATTATTTCCTCTGGGATTTACCTCGATTTTTTCACCAGGAATTTTAATTGCAGGGATAACAGGATTTCTCGCGATTTTTATTAGCCCATCTGAATTTTATTCAGACATTTATCATCATTATTCTGCATATTTAATACCGTTTATATTTTTTTCGTCTGTTGTAAGCCTGAATTATATTTTTTCAAAAATTACATCAGATAAGATAAAATTTAAAAATATTATTATATCTGTGATTTTATGCTGTTCTATAAGTTCATTCATCCTGTATGGCCCCCTACTGCACCCCCCATACCCGCCGGTTTATGTGACAGATGATGATAAAACATTGGATTTAATAATCTCACTTATCCCTGAAAATGCAATTGTCTCAACACAGGCAAATCTTCTTTCACACCTGTCAAAAAGGTATATTGTTACAAATATCTTTCTGAAGGATGCGGATGTAATTCTTCTTTATGAAAAAAGTGTCCCTGAATATTACCAGCTTTTAAAATCAATAAAAGTGAATGAGACTGTTAATCAAGAAATTTCCACCGGGTTCATGAGAATTTACAATGAAAATGGAATATCGCTATTTGTAAGAAAATCTGATACGCTTATTTCAGGACTGAAGTCCTTTTCAAAATCATAGTACTGCTCGAAAAATCACTAAATGAATCTTTATACTCTTCATCAAGTTTCTTTTTTATAATAGCTTTGTCAGGAGAACTTAGATCAAACCAGAAGGGCTCAAGAATTACAATACTACCGTTATAAGAAGAGATACAGTGCATAGTATCAAGATAAGCATTAGTTTCCATAATTTGCGGATTGTACCTGGCACGTTGGACTGGGAGTGGATAGTAATACCTGCAATGGCTCTTGATATTGAACAGGTATGGCCCAAGACCACTTTCGAGGTATAATATCTCAGGCACTTCTGTAAAATTAAATTTTTTTCCTAATTCTTCACTTGTTACAAAGAGTTTGGTTGAGACTTCTTTATTCCATGTAAAATCAATTCCTATAGGTGACTGGAAGATAATCCAGATAATTGCGGATATACATAGAAAAAAGGCAATATGTTTATTGCAGCAAAAACACCTCTTATTAGACTTTAAAGAGTGAATATATCCGAAAACACAAAGTATTGAGAGAATTATTATTATTGAAATTATAATAGCAACTTTTCCGGCGTCATGGAAAAAATATTGCAGTAATAACTCCTTGAAGTACAGGTTTTGTATTAAACAAACAAAAAAATAGATAACCAATATACCGGAAAAACTGATGAACAGGACTTTTTCATCAGAAAATCCATTTTTTTTCTGGTTTAAAGTACAATAATAAATAACAGAGAAAACAGCCGGTATTATGAAAGGCACATAATAATAGGGAAGGTATTTACCTTGGATAATAATTGGAATGAATGGAATAGTCCAGAGAATGAAAAAAACTCCTGCATCTTTGAGTTCAAATTTTATTATCCGGTTTACGAAAATGAAGAATGCTAATATGAAAGCTGGAAGTAAAACAGGTATATGGTATGAAAGATTGAAAAAGAAGATAATAGAACCGACAATCCTGTTTATAATATTAAAATCAATTAGTGAAAGATTGAAAAGTGATGAATCGAGAAAATCAGGTATTGCGTTATGAAATAAAAAGGTGGAGAGCAGAATCATAATAAAAAAAAAGACCATAAATCCTGAAAGGGCAATTAGCAGTTTTTTCCTCCAGTCTTTATACAGATAAATTGTTGCAATTATCAGGTATAAAATAAAAATCAGGGTCACCCCTTTTAATGGGAACAAAAAACCAGCCAGGAATCCTGAAAAAAATTGAGTAACAATACTATTCCGGTCAAGGAAAACGAAAGAGATTGCAAGGATTATCAGCGTGAAATACTCTGGCATCATGGATGTCAAATAAGAAAGGGAGAACAGTGCAAATAATAGGAATATTGTTGTAAATAGAGGTGAGATATTATTCTGCAATAACAATTTTCTGATGGAAAGTATGAAGAGACAAACAGAAAAGGTAGTTATAAGGACATTTATTGCTTTGATTCCGACTTCGAAGAGTATTTTGTCCTGAAATCCAGTAAATATTGAGGCTGTTTTATAAAGGAAATACATAATCAGTCGGTTTCCAACAGGTTTATTTTCCCAGGAATTATCAAGGTTTGTTGGGAAAGGTCCATTGAAATCTGTTAAAAATGCCGCGCTCATCATTATCCTGTGGTCCATTGAGAAAGGAGTAACAATTGAAGTGAATATGCTTCCAATAAGAATGACGAATGAAAAAAGAAGAAGAGTCTGATCAGATATCTGGACAGATTGTTTAGAAGGATTCACAGAATTCAATCTCACAATAAGAATAACTATTTTTCGCATTGATATTGAGGATGTGACCAAAACTTATTTATACTATTAAAGAATATTAAAGTCATTCAGATAGATTCAGGAGACTGAATTATCTGATGAGGTATAGATTATGAAAATTGAAAAGAATGAAGAGGCATTCACAGGCCTTGAAGCGGCGATTGTACTGATTGCATTTGTCGTTGTAGCAGCAGTTTTCTCGTATGTAATGCTCGGTGCCGGATTCTTCACTACTCAGAAGTCTCAGGAAGTCATCCATGCAGGAGTTTCTCAGTCTTCCACAAATCTTGAGGTGAAGGGTGAAGTGTATGGAATTGGAAATGATACGAAGATTGAGTACGTCAGGTTTGCTCTAGGACTTGCACCAGGTGGAAATCCAGTTGATATGAACAAGACTAGTATGGTATATAGTGATTCTTTAAGTTCAGCTCCTACGAGTTTGAAATTGCAAACAACAACAATAGGAACAAGTACTCCTGATTCAGGTAACTGGTCAATATCCGAATGTACAACAGTTAGTGGTTACACTTCAACGAACACACTGCTTGAAGGAGGCGAACAGATGACAATTTATGTTCATCCACTAGCTTCGGGACTGGGGACATCAGTCACATTTAATGTCGAGATCAAGCCTGCTGCCGGTGCATCTTTCTTCATCAGACGGACAACACCAGACGGACTCTCGTCTGTCCAGATGCTTCATTAATTACTCCCTTTTTTACAAAAACTTAATGTTCCTTTAAGTTGATCTCTTTTTATGAAAGTTATCAGAATAATAATACCTCTGCTAATATTGGGATGTATAATAATTTCAGGATGTACAAATAACAATACTAACCTAGTGAAGAAAGACGAACCTGCTCAAAATCTAACCTTAGGCAAGGATGTTTTTTTTTACTTTAATATGATGCATGCTAATAATGCTACCAATCGTTTTAATGCAGATTTTTTTAATGGAACAATGTATTATAACAAGGCAAAAAATGAGAATGATCCTGTAACAAGGAAAAAATTATTTACTGATTCAAGAAATTCATTTTATAACGCTGAGACCTCATTACAAAAAGCTCATAATTATTATGAAAATGCTACAAATTATGTCAATTCAACTGGTGAAGGGGACTATCTGGCAATAGTAAAGGAACAGAATGACAACCTTGATTCAATAACACTAATCCTCATCAATGCGTCAAATGAATGGCTCAAAGATAAACCGGATAATAGTACTTTTGATTCGCTTGAAAAGGAAATATCTCAATATACAGAGAAGGTAAATAATCTAGACATTGAAAAATCAAGGCTTGAAAAGGTAATAAATGATACCAAACAGAAAATGTTGCAAAATTCTACAGGTATAGAGAGCTAAAAAACTTCAAATCCTCTTTTTTTTCTAATTTGTCCGTCGCTCTGTGCATACCCATAAGATATAATACCTGAAAGAGAGATAAGAATCTACATATGGCGGTCAATCAGGCTCAGGTCGACCACATCATTTCAACCGCTTCCGCTGACGATCCAGAGGTGAAACTCCTTAAAATGGCGGATGAGG
>CAIYHQ010000053.1 GCA_903926075.1 uncultured Methanomicrobiales archaeon | reverse complement strand
TAAATTGCAATACATCTGAAAAAGGGATATATGCTGCGGGAGACAGTACAAACGTCAAGGGTAAACAGATAATAATTGCAGCGGGCGAAGGCGCAAAGGCCGCTCTATCTGCCTATGAATACCTGATAGCCAGTTGAATCTGAAGATCAATTTTTTTGAAGTAGTACTATCCGGTTTGTATTTGTACCACCCGAATTGTTAGAAATTCCCCATATATGTGCAGTTTTTGTGAAATTTTGTGTCTGAACCAATACAAGGGAGCATTCAAAGCCTGCAGATAATGCTAGGGGAATTACATGCTCGTCAAGTTTTATACTCCCCTTTCTCACTTCTCCGACTTCAAACGCAACATGACCTTCCGGTTTCGTAATCCGGTACAACTCCTTAAAGACTGAACCCATTACCTCTTCCCATTTCGAAACTGTTGGAGTTAGAGTGAGGGAACCTGCAACTTTTTCCCCATCGATTCCATTAAACCAGCACCTAAGCCAGTTATCCTTTGAATATTGTACTATATTCAGAAACGGGGGCGAGGTTATAGTTATGGTGACTGATTCATCGTCTATTTGTGGTGTAGTTCTCGCGTCACCTGTGAGAAAAATCCCTTTCCTTCCTATCTCTGACAGCCTCAACTTCTCACCGGGTTTAAGGTCAGAGATAAGCCTTGCAGACTTTTTCTCTAATATTTTGTGAGTATCTCGGTATTGAGGCGATTGCTGCAGTTTTTCATTAATAATTTTCTGGCGTTCAGGGCTCACTGCCTGGTTGGGAGGGAGTGTGTAAACTGAAAAAAAACCAGGCGAGTGACCGGTAAGACGGTTTGTTGCGACCATGCGAACCCACCCGTCAAGTTCATCATACACTCCGTCTTTTTGTCTTTCTGATATATAATCCCTGATTGCAGATATCTCGCCGAAAGTCTTTTTATCATAGAACATCGAGAGGTCCAGATCTGGTTCCGTTTCAGGTACAAGAGGGATATCTTCAAGCCTTTTATGTAATTCATCCCTTGCAGGAGGGAAGAATCTTGGAATTGTCAGGAGTGCCGATAAAGGGTTTGCATCATTTGTTATAACATTTCGCGAGAGTAGGCCTGATTCAATTGCTGTAGTGCCTCTTCCGCTAAAAGGATCATAGATCCAGTCCCCGGGCCTTGAAAGATGTTCCAAAAAGAAATGCGGAAGTTGTGGTTTAAAGCAAGCCCTGTAAGAGATTTCATGTAGTGAATGTCCATCCCTCTGTTTTGAGGTCCAGAACTCACCTTCAGCTACCCGGACTTTTATACCACTAACCTCCATCACTCCAGTCAGGAATACACCAGGAATGTGAGATCTTTTTTCATTATCTTCAGAATCAGGAAAAGAGGAATGGGACTCCTGTCTTAATCCGGCCGAAACCTTCAAAGAACCCGCTCACCCCGGTTTATTCAGGTCTTTTTCGTTGTAGGCTCGAAGCAGAAGAGATGAAATATTCATTATTTCTTTCTTTGTGTGTTCAGCGAGATGGAACTCACAAAAAGGACATGAGGAGATGACCATATCTGCCCCGGTTGTGTCAATTAATTTCTTACGGTTGAGCGCCAGAAGGGCAGCCTCCTCCGGAAGACCAGAACGGACACCTCCACCAGCTCCACAACAGACCTGTGGTATCTCAGCGAGGTCTGCACAGGCCCTTATAATCCTCCTGGGTTCTTCATGGACACCCTGACCCCTCATCAGGTGACAGGGATCATGGTAAGTTACCTTTATGCCAAGTTGGGCAGGCAACTCGAATCCATAAGTTGTCAGGACTTCTGATATGTCCATCACTTTAAAAGGAGTATTGTAGTCATGCTTGAGAGTAGAACCACACCCTGCACACATTGTCATTACAATGTCAATTTTTCTCGCGACAAAAGACTCGATATTTCTCGCTTTCAGGGCTGGAAGGAATTCTGTCTGACCTGTTCGTATCAGGGGAGAACCACAACAGACCTGCTCATTTGGGATTATTATTCGAATCCCGTTCCTTTTTAAAACCTCCATTGCATCAAAAGCAGTTTGTGGGAGCCGGAGGTTGTACATACATCCTACAAAAAAACCGACAGTGCCACGTACATCTCCGCAGGGTTCAATCACGTTGGCAACCTTATCCAGGAACCCCGGGTTGGAACTGGCAACACTTCTCCCTGTCTCCCTTATGAGAGCTGCAACTTCAAGATGGCGGTCAAGAGTGAGCCCTTTCTCATGGGCAAGTGCCCTTAGTTTTTCTATTGCCTTTCCAGGGATTGCAATCTCTTTTGGACATGCCTTGTAGCAGCCCTGGCATGTTGTGCAGGTGAAAAGGCCATCTCTAACAGAACTGCTGACCCTTTCTGCTTTGTCCCTGGGGTCAAGTGTGAGCCTCATTGCCTGCCTCATGGCGGTCGGGCCTGCAAATTCAGCAACCTGCATTGCAGGGCAGACAGAAACGCATGCCAGGCACCCTATGCAACTGCGTAATGGTTTTATCTCACTTGTCACATCGGGCAGAGGGACCTCACCCTCTCCTTCTGGCACAAGG
>CAIYHQ010000052.1 GCA_903926075.1 uncultured Methanomicrobiales archaeon | reverse complement strand
CTGGGTCCCATCTCTCTTCTTAAGAACAATTTCGTAATCTGACACAAAACCCTTCCGATATAGTTCCTCGAGTAATTTTTTGCGGTCGGTAGGTTCGAGATAAAAAGTATCAGCAATATTTTTGCCCAGACATAGAGAAAGGTCACCATATCCAAGGACTTTTGCCCATGATCTACTTGCAAGAATTAGCCTTCCCTGCATATCGCTTCGGTAATATACATCTGTCATATGCTCAAGCAGATCTATATACTCGTCATGGGCTTTCCTGAGTTCATACTGGGTTTGTTTCTGTTCCGTGATATCCCGGATGGATTCAATGGCCCCAATAACAATCCCTTCACTGTTATAGAGGCGGGATGCCTTTCCAAGAAGCACTGAATGTCTACCAAGAGGACGTGGAAGCTTAGTCTCTGCGATAAGGATATCTCCTTCTTTTTTAATTATCGAATACCATTTATTGATAAGTTCTTCATCTGGAATAGACACAAGATCGATAAGGGTGGGACGACGCTCCCCATAAAATGGGATTGAGTATTCATAATTTCCCTTATCAAGGATATCACGTGCAGAGATACCGGTCATCTCCTCAATTGCTTTGTTCCATGCAATAACTTGACCGTTATTATCTATCGCAAATGTTGCATCAGGCAGGAAATTGATAATATCATATAGTCGTCTCTCGGCATCCTTTGCTAGTTTTTCTGTCCTCAGACGGTTTACTGCCGATCGGATCTTGTGAACAAGTTCAGTGAACTGAGCCTTTGGCTCTCCGCCTTTCTGAATATAAAAATCGGCGCCGTTGTTGAGTGCATCAATTGCAACCTCTTCACGTCCCCTCCCCGTAAAAATGATGAAGGGTGTATTATTTCCAGATTCTTTTAGTCGTTTAAGGAACGTAATCCCATCCATTTCCGGCATCTGGTAATCTGAAATGATGGCATCAAATTTTTCCTTACTGATAAGTTCAAAAGCTGATGCAGCAGAATCAATAGTTGTAACTGAAAAATCTCCCAGTTTTTCCAGGAATATCTTCCCAATGTCAAGAAGGTAAGGTTCATCATCGACATAAAGGACCCGGATAAGATCTGCCATTACTCTCTATTGTCTGTCTACTTGGAGATACCTTTTTCCTATGATCTTCCATAAGAGGTACTGGAAAATTGAGAAAAACTCCTTAGATCATATTAAATTTAATAAAATCTCTTTACTACTAATATCAAACGTTTTTCTATAAAAACACTAAACTTAAAAAGGAAGTGCTGAATGTATCAAGTGCTCTATGTCGATGATGACCCTGATCTTCTCTTAATCGGGAAAAAATTTATTGAGAGATCAAAGGAGTTCCTCGTTGATACAAATACTTCAGCAAATAATGTTCTTGATTCAGTAGACCTGCAGTCATATGATGCAATTATATCAGATTACCAGATGCCTGGAATTGATGGAATAGAATTTTTAAAAAAAGTGCGTTTAAAGAATGTTGATATACCTTTTATCCTTTTTACAGGTAAAGGACGTGAAGAAGTAGTAATTGAAGCAATAAACAGTGGTGCTGATTTCTATATTCAGAAAGGAAATGATACTTTATCTCAGTTTGCAGAACTCACTCACAAAATACGTCAATCAGTGCGGAGACGAGAGGCTGAACTTGCAAGAATAAAATCTGAGAAAAAATTTTTCGAAGTCTTTTTTAAAAATCCGAGTATTTCAATGATAAATTCAACTGAAGATGGAACATTCATTGATGTTAATAATGCTTTTCTTAAGAAAATCGGTTATTCCCGTGAAGAAGTGATCGGTAAAAAAATAGATGAGCTCGAAATCTTTGCTGATCAAAATACTCTCGTACATATAGTTAATGCAATACATGAGAATGGCTCGATTCGGGACAATGAAATAGAGATTAATACAAAATCTGGTGAGAAGATAATTGCACATCTCTCATGTGAAAGAATTCAGATAGGGAACCAGGACCTCTTTTTTTCATATGCTATCGATATTACAGAAGAAAAGAAAGCCCAGGAGGCACTTCTTGACAGCGAGGAGAAATACAAGCTGATTGCAGAGAATAGTCATGATCTTGTGTATATATACCGGGATACAGGCTTTCTGTTCTTTAATCAGAAAATACCTCTTGTGACAGGATATACTAGTGAGGAGCTTAAAAAAATCAACGTATGGGACCTTCTTCCTCCTGGTGACCGAGAAGTGATGTATGAATATGCAATAAAGAGAATAGCAGGAGAGGCCATCCCCTCCCATTATTTTGCCCATTATCTCACGAAATCAGGAGAAATACGTGATGCAGAGTTTACAATGGAAAAAATAACATTTCAAGGTGAATATGCATTACTTGGGACGGTAAGAGATATTACTGAAAGAAAAAAACAGGAAGCCTCATTATATGAAAGTGAACAACGATACCGCACACTTGTTGAGACCACCGACACGGGTTACGTAATTCTTGATAAATCCGGTTGTGTTATTGATGCAAACATCGAGTATATCCGGCTTACCGGATACAGTAAACTGGATGATATTAAGGGGAGAAGCATTCTCGAATGGACTTCACCTGATGAAGAGGAAAGGAACAAAGAGGCTCTACTCAGGTGTATCAGAGATGGAAAGATTAGAAATTTCGAAATAAATTATATTCATCTTGATGGTAAATTAACTCTTGTAGAGATAAATGCGACGGTTGTGAAGGCAAATGAGTCTTTTCAGATTGTCACTTTATGCCATGATATATCATCAAGGTTCTGACTTAAAAAATTTTTTTTTTAAAAAAAAGTATTATCAATGTAGATATCTTGGTTTTTTCCTTACTTCCTCGTAATATTGATTAATCCCTATATCCCGCAATCTATCTCCATTAGCTCTCCATTTTTCGGCAACAGGCGGGTTCTTCTGAGGTGCGTCTGAACACGGGAAATCTTTACACTCTCCACAAAATAAAACCCCTTTCTCCATTGAACACTTTCTGAATGAACAATCCTGTATATGATCTGGAACATCTTTAGCTCTACAACCAGGACATTGTACTGAAGACAGAGATTCAAGAACTGAACCAAATGCCTCATAATTCCTGAATTCCGGTGCATGTTCGGCAATTATTGGGACCAGATTTTCAAACCCTTCAAGGAGGATAGCGAGATCCTTGGCATGTTTTCTGACATCACCGTCTTTATAAAATGCGCAATTACCACAGTACAATCCACAGGGTGTTACCATCTCAAACAAAAATTCAGCCTCTCTTCCAGGTCTCTATCTCCATTGTCTTTGGTTCATGGTATACGATTTCCTGAGCAATGAATTTCAGGATTACATAATCCGGATTGTCAACAGACTGGAAATGCTTTTCAAACATTGGGTTCCAGTATTGTTTTTTTGTCTCGAGATCATCATGGACTTCTCCTATTGCTAATACCTCGACATAGGGATCTGAAAACTCCTTTCCTGACCATGTTGTTAGAGCTGATTGTGGGTTCTTTTTAATCTGGTTGACTTTGGCTGAGCTTTTCATTGTCCCTCCTACAAAAGTCATGTCATCAAACCCACCAAGGACCATAAATCTGACTACAGGTTTTCCCTCATCAACCGTGGCTACAGCATTCACATGCGGGCCAGACACTACTGCAAGTATCTTCTCTTTTAATTCCATGATAACTACTGATCAGATGTTACTGATAAGTGTTTTTATATGAGCACAAAAACTTTTCAGGACAAATCCAGTAAAAAAAAAGGTAAAATCAGATAAATAGAGGAGCAAGCACCAGTGTTATCGTTGCGAGAAGCTTGATAAGCACATGGATAGAAGGCCCTGCAGTGTCTTTGAACGGGTCACCGACTGTGTCACCAACGACTGCTGCTTTATGTGCTTTTGAACCTTTTCCACCAAACGCTCCTGATTCGATGTACTTCTTTGCATTATCCCACGCACCACCACCATTGTTCATGAGGTTTGCCATAAGGATACCAGTAATTGTTCCAACCATCAGGAAAGCAGCCATTGCTTCATATTTAAGAACAGCACCGACAAAGATAGGGACAGCTATCGCAAGGACGCCAGGCAGGACCATGTTCTTCAGTGCCCCTGTTGTTGTTATATCAACACAGGACGCGTAATCCGGTGCCCTTTCGCCGGCTAATATCTTACCATCCTTGAACTGCCTCCTGACCTCTTCGATAATATAACCTGCCGTTTTGGAGACTGCACGGATAGCAAATGCAGAGAAGAGAAATACAAGCATTGCACCAAGTAATGCACCAACAAAAACCTCAACCTTCGCAATATTTACTATGTTGAAAGCTTTTCCGGTCAGGGCTGCAACATCAGTCATATAAGCAGAGAAGAGCAGGAATGCTGCAAGTGCCGCACTACCGATTGCATACCCTTTTGTGAGTGCCTTAGTTGTATTCCCTACTGCATCAAGCCTGTCAATCTTGTCACGGGTTGCTTTTGGAGCATTTGACATCTCGACAATACCGCCGGCATTGTCGGCAATTGGCCCAAATGTGTCCATGGCAAGTACATACGCTGCAGTTGAGAGCATACCCACGGTTGCAACTGCAGTCCCATAGAGACCGCCATTCGTAATACCTGATAGTTCACCACATTTGAATGCAAGAATAAGTGCAGCAGAGATAGCAATTACCGGGAGGGCGACACATTCAAGTCCGACAGAAAATCCTGTAAGGATATTTGTCGCTTCTCCGGTCTCACTTGCTTTTGCAATGTCAAGTACAGGCCTGTATTTGTGCTCGGTATAATAAAGTGTAATGTACAGAATGATTATTGATAGCACAATTCCTATAACTCCTGCATAGAAGAACCAGATATTTCCAAGGAGCCACATCGTTGCAATATAGAGGAAAACGGCTGCGATAATCGATGTTACAAAATAACCACGGATTAATGGTTTAACCGGGTCTTCCTCCTCTTTTGGACGGACTGAGAATATTCCAATAATTGATGCAATAAGTCCGAATGAGCATGCAACAAGTGCAAATAACACCCCTCCAACACCAAATGCCGGAAAGAGTGAGACACCAAGGATCATTGCACCGATGTTCTCTGCAGCTGTAGACTCAAACAGATCAGCACCACGACCTGCACAGTCTCCTACATTGTCACCGACAAGGTCTGCAATCACTGCAGGATTTCTGGGATCATCTTCAGGGATTGATGCCTCGACCTTTCCTACAAGGTCTGCGCCTACATCGGCTGCCTTTGTGTAGATACCTCCGCCGAGCTGGGCAAAGAGTGCTACAAAACTAGCCCCGAATGCAAAACCTACCATCTGGAAAGGTGTCTGTTGTGGATTCCCTCCTAGCAGAAAGTAGGTGAGACCTACACCAAGAAGACAGAGTGATACAATTGTAAGACCTGAGACTGCACCACCACGAAGTGCTATCTGTAATGCCTTTGCTGCACTGTTTTCAGCTGCCGCAGCAGTTCTCAGGTTTGCTCGCACTGCAATGAACATGCCTATAATTCCTGATATAGCGGAACAAAAAGCCCCGAACAGGAAGGCGAGTGCGGTTTTTATAGCTATTCCCTGTTGTCCCAATGCAAAATATGCAATAAACAGGGCAATCGCGACAATAATCGCAATGATTGCAATTGTTTTATACTGCCTTTTTAAAAAAGCCTCAGCACCTTCACGGATCGCATTTGCGATCTTCTGCATCTCTGCATTTCCAGTTCCCTGTCTGAGCACGCTGCGTGCTAGGAAAGTTGCAACAAGGAAAGCAATGATGACAAATACAAGAACCAGTAATAGTGGATCTACCATCAAAAGATCTACCTCCGAATCAATGTGCAAAAGAGCACACTTGCGGAATAATATTAGTGAGAATCAGGTATATTATCACCCTTCAGTTGAAGTCAAGCATGTCATATGAGAGCGTCTGGAGGTCTAGTACCACTGCCTTCCCTGGAGTCGGCTGAATATTCATCTGTTTCTGAAATGCGGTCTGTGCCTGCCAGGTACCGGCATTAATTCCTATAACTCCCCTGTACTCAGTTGTCGCGGAGATATGAATATGACCTGTATGAATTACATCAGGTATCGGATTAATTATGAGAGAATCATCGTAATTTGCAGCAATGGGTGTCTTTCTTCCGTATATTGGTGCGAGGTGTCGTCGCTTCAGCATTGCTTCCATCATATTCCCCCCTTTTTGGTAAGACGCTCCAGGTATGAGACCTATAAGGTCATCAATAGAGCGCCCGTGATACATAAGAACACGTACACCCTGAAGGCTGATAATTGCAGGGTTTTCAACAAATGTGCAATTATCAGGGAATTTTTTGCGAAATTCTTCAGGAATTGCAGGCTGAGGCTCTGCACCACGCACGACATCGTGGTTTCCTGGTGAAAGGATGACTTTTATTCGTTTTGGGACAGAACAAAACATCTCTCCTAGTCTTGCATATTGTGCATAAATGTTTGGGATACATAACTCATGTTCCTGACCCGGATAGATACCGATTCCATCTACAAGGTCTCCCGCTACGAGCAAATACGATATTTCGGACTTACTAAGCCATTCAAGGAAATTGTTCCAGGCCTCTTCAAGGAAAGTGTTGCTGCCAACATGGATGTCAGATATAAGAGCAGCTTTGCCTGGGAATTTGCTTTTAAAAGGAGCATTATTATGGGGAATATCAGGGCGGTATAGAGTATCCGCAAAGAAGATTCTTCCATCACCAGAAAGAGTTCCCCTTACTCCAATTACCTCGTCAGGAATTAACACCACTGCTTCTTTAAATCCATCATTGTTTTTATTAAAAAGGACGGATATTTTCCCGGTAGTATCTTCAAGATCAATAAGCCGGTGACCATTTGTTGTTGTGCGTACCTCACCTGTCATGCCGACTAAACTACATTCAACGTTAAGATACCTTTTACTGGATGTAAGTCCTTCTATTGGCATTGCATTAAACCGGCTTTTAATAATTCCACCCAGTTTCTGATACCGATCCCGAAAGAGATGAAGGTAATTATCAATGTTCGTGCTTCCCTGAGTCCCTCCAAGTCCTGAAATTATCTCAATATGGGGGTCTGCATTAAAACGTGCGCCATCACATTCCCCTGAAATAGCAGGAATGTGATGGACAGATACTACAATTGTATCGACAGGTATTGAGGATATTATCTTTTCAATAAGGGAAGGATCGTTCTGTTCCCTGATAAAACGGACAACTTCCGGATGGACCTGGAGTTTCGTCTCAAGAAATTTTTCAACAATCACCTCCGCATCAAGCATGATGTAGGATTCCACACGAGAGGAAAAAAATTCTTTCATAGACCCAAAACGTTAAAATTCTGGATAAAAGTGAAAGTAAAAATGTCAATAAAAAAAGTTGAAATCAGGGTTTATTCCTCGCAAAAAAGATAGCAATTAAACTTAAACCAATAATACACGTGAGTGGCAGTATTCCTGGACTTTTCTTTGTTGTTGTCGCTGCTGATGATGATGTTGGGGGAGCAACAGAAGCAGACTCCAGGGCTACTTGGGTCTGTGTTATGGAAGACGATGTTGTTTCATTTATTTCGACCATATGAACCCTGTACATATCTGCCAGATTCTCATAATCACTAGTAGTTCCGTTTTTTGAGAGCATTGCCTGTTGTAATGCCACTTCCAAGGCTGACGCGGTAGCAATAGAGGAATTTTTATTAATTCCAAAATAAACTGGCTCTTCTTTCAGCCTTATGCCAATTTTAAAGGTACTTTTTGTTTTATATGCAAAGTCAATAACCGCATCTTCCCCATAAATGAACCCGTCAGTAGTATGATTTTTTAGATCTGACGATATTGCTGGCAGGTTAGAACCTGTTATGATCTGTGAATCCGGGACACCGATTGATTTGAGGATGTCAATTCCTGCATCTTTTGAAACCGCCCCGATCTTCATTTTTTTCAGGTCGTCAGCCGAATTGATTGAAATGTTTGAGTCTTCGAGTAGAAATATTGTTGAATAATCCTTTGCTATGGGTCCTATAAACAGGAATGAACCTTCCCTCTCGGGTGTTTTATAAATCGCAAGAACTATTGTATCTTTATTATTCAGAGTTAAATTATACGCCTGCTCCCATGGCATAAGTTTTAAATTATTAATCTTCACTCCTGAAAGATTTGAAATCTGTTCGAGAAGCTCTACAGAGAAACCTGTGATGTTGGTCCCGTCATCGGCTGGAAAAGAAAAAGGGAGATATACTTCACCAACCACGTTGATTGGTGTATAATTCTCTGCATATGCTACAGAAATCAAAGGACTGCCTAGAATGAGTAGAATAAGAAGGATAGTTAGTCTGTTCATATAATCCAGAATTAGTATTTCCTTTTATTTATATGTAAACGACAGTTTGTGCAAAGGTAAAATTTTTTATTACTACTTATATAACCCTCATATTCATTATTTTTTTGATCTTTAGCTCATTTGTTCGTAATATTTGAAGAATCCAAGAGATTATACACATAGCGCCGAACTAAGTAAAACAGATCATGACAGGAGATAAAAAGAAAAACCGTTTGCAGACGTCTTTTGAGCGTTGGAAGAATAGTGAACATTGGGCAGCCTCATTGTCGCGTGACATTGGATGGGTTATCTGCGTGGTAGGAGGAATTGCACTCCTTTTATTTTTAATATCCGGGACCTGGCCTACAGTAGTAACAATAGAGTCAGAGAGCATGGTTCCCAATATGAATGTCGGAGACCTGGTCTTTATTGTACAAAAAGACCGGTTCGGTCCTCTTCAGACTTACGAGGAGGGAAAACTGTCTGGTTATAAAAAATTCAATGATTACGGGGATGTCATAATTTATAAACCAAATGGGTATGGTGATGACATGTTTACCCAGATAATCAAGAATCTTCGCGGGATTCCAGGAGTTCATCCTATAATTCACAGGGCAAGGATGTGGGTCGGACCCGGTGAGTTTTTGGAAAAAGTTGAAAATGGGACAATTCCAAAAGAATTACTCCCTGTAAGACCGGAAGATTGGGCGGCAAATCCAGGTAAGCTCCCACTGTTCCTGAACAACACTCAGGGTGGATACATTACAAAAGGTGACCACAACTCGGTTATTGATGAAGGCTGGGATTATAAAACCGTTGGTATTATCCAGCCAGTGAGGGATGACTGGATAGTCGGAAAGGCACTCTTTACCATTCCTATCGTAGGCCTTCTGCCGCTCCATATCAGGGAACTTTTAATAATCGCAATAATAATAATGGTAATTCACTGGCTGTACATGCGAAGGAAGGAATCTAAGGCAGCAAACGAAACAAAAAATCCCAAAAACACTAAGAATAAACCTTAAAATGAATGTCAAAGAGCTCCTCTCAGATACCAATAACGGACACCGCCTTAGTAATGAGGAGGCGGTAATCCTTCTCTCACAAAAGGGAAATGACATCTATCCGGTATTGGATGCAGCAGATAAGTCAAGGTTTGAAAAAGCTGGTGACATTGTCACCTTTGTAAAGAATCAAAACATTCACATCACGAATATTTGCAAAAATCTTTGTGGTTTTTGTGGTTTTGGCAGGAGTGCCGGAGATGATGGATCATTCTGTGACGATCAAATTACCCTCATAAAAAAGACTAAATTAGCAAAGGAAAGGGAGGTGAGTGAAATCTGTCTCTTGTCCGGTGTTCATCCTGATTTTACTATCAGCCATTATGTAGAGATGCTTGCTACAGTTCACAGTGTCTTTCCAGGTGTTCATATACATGCATTCAGTCCTGATGAAGTAGCCCATGCATCAGATAAGGACGAAATTTCAACAAAAGAGGTCCTTTTTCGTATGAAAAAAGCGGGTCTGGGTTCACTCCAGGGCACTGCAGCCGAAATACTTGTGGACTCAGTCAGGAAAATAATCTGTCCGAATAAGATAAGTACAGAGAAATGGGTGAAAATAATAAAAGAGGCACATAGCCTGGAGATACCAACCACTGCAACGATTATGTATGGTTCGATTGAAGGGCCAAAAGAGCGAGTTGAACATTTGTCGGTCCTCCGTGATATCCAGGAGGCTACTAACGGTTTTACTGAACTTGTCCCCCTTACTTATATCCATGAAAACACTCCCCTCTTCCGTAGTGGAATTGCGAATCCGGGAGCGACAGGCAGGGAAGACCTCCTCCTCCATGCAGTTTCCCGCCTCTATCTTGATAACTTCAAAAATATTCAGGTATCCTGGGGAAAACTGGGGGTAAAACTGGCGCAGATGGCTCTTCTTGCTGGAGCTAACGACTTTGCCGGAACAATGTGGAGTGATGATGTTTCTGTTAATGCCGGTGCAGAAGGTGCAGATTATCTCGCCCCTACACTCATGAAAAGAATCGCAGAGGATATTGGGAGGCAATTAAAAGAGCGGGATACGTTATATAATCTCATCTAATAAATATTCATGAAAGAAGGTCGAGAGCTTCTTTACCCTTCATACCAACTTTTACTCCTGACAATTCCGCATATTTATTTGTCTCTTTTACTTCTCCGCAAAGAAGGTCATCTACTGATTTAACCGATTCTTCTCCCACCGGAGGCTTAACCCGTGCTGCAGCATATTCAAACTTTTCCAGAGCGCATACATCAAATGCACCACAACCAATCATACCTTTATTTGCCCTTACCCATACGAGGTTGGCTGGACCAAGTGTGAAAACATACCCACAAGCCCACGAATTTTTAAGCTTGATAACTTCCTCAGGCATATTATATGTTATTAATGGCTTTTTTTAATAAGTCTGACGATTTTGTCACCAATAGCATCCGCTTTTTCCAGTGCCTGAAAATCGTTAAGGACATCATCAGGGCCATAACCCTGACCCTGGACAAATCCAAGGGATGAAAACTCATGTGCGTTCAGAAATCCTTCGATAGTCTCAATTGTACGTCCTGCACCTTTGTTTGCATGGACTGCAACTGCGACTCCGTGTCTTCCTGCAAGCCTTCTGTCATGAAAGAGCGAATAAGTACGGTCAATAAAATTCTTAAGCTGGCCTGAAAGGTCGTAATAATAAGTAGGTGAACCAATGACAAGGACCTCGCAACTCAATACTCTCTCTATTAATCCCGGCCAGTCATCATCATCAATGATGCATACCTTATTCTGTTTACACCATTCGCACCCAAGACAGGGCCTGATAACTTTTCCGGCGAGCGTTATGAACTCACACTCAACTCCGTCTCCAACACAACGGGATAGAATCCTCTCTACAAGTTTTGAAGTGTTACCGTTTTTTCTCATACTTCCAGAGATGCCAAGCACTTTCATATGGTTACACTCGTTTTTTCACTATTTCAGAGTTTTCATTTATGATGTAAAGAAAGTGTTTTAAAAACCTGACCTGATGCCGCAAAGTGCAGATTGTACCTGAAGAGATCCACCTTCATGGACCGGTTCGCCATGCCCTGGATAAAGGCCGTTGATTTCGAGTTTTGAAAGCCTCTCTATAGAGTTAATTAGTATTGCTCTGTTTCCTCCCGGGAAATCATACCTTCCAAATCCCCCGTCAGTAAAGACAGTATCTCCGGATATAAGGGTTCTATTAACCCTATCGTAAAGACAGATACTCCCTTGTGTATGTCCGGGTGTATGGTAAACTGTATATTTACCAAGCGAATCACCGTCTTTCAGGATTTTGTCCGGTTTAATTCCAGGAGAACGCCTGCCAAAATGCATGGCAAGGCTGTATGTGTCATCTGTTAATCCTTGCAAATCTGCCTCATGAATAGCAACTTCGGCATTACACATGTGGGCAATTTCACGAACATATGCGATATGATCAAAATGGCAGTGAGTCAGGACAATTGTTTCTATCTCGTCCTGAAATTTTGCAACTGCCATGGGGTATACTCCTGCGTCTACAAGCATACCCTCATCGAAAAAAGCGTTTGCCATCATCATCTCTCCTGGTATCCATCTGACAGACATAGGGAATATTAAGATATACTGGCAAAAGTGGTTTATGGAATCCCTTATTGAGGCCTGTAAAAAAGGTATCCCTGATGAGGTGCTTGCAATCTCGAAGGTTGAAGGAGAGGCCCCGGGGGTGCTTGCAAAGGGAATAGCGAACGGGACTGTTGTACTTCTTAAAAATGAAAGGATCCGGAAGAGTTCCTGTGCGATTGGGCAGGGTTGTTCTGTTAAGGTTAATGTGAATATTGGAACATCAAGTGAAAGGTGTGATCCTGACCTTGAAATAATAAAAGCTCAGGTCGCCCTCGCAAATGGTGCAGACACTTTGATGGACCTTTCAACTGCAGGGGACCTTACTGAAATCAGACATAAAATCCTGAATCTAAATGCTCCACTAGGGACCGTCCCTATCTACGAGGCCATAAGAAAGGCAGGGAATGTCCAGAATATTGACTCTGAACTGCTATTCAGGGTGATTAGAGAACAATGCAGACAAGGGGTCGACTTTATGACACTCCACTGTGGAGTGAATAAATCTGCATTTTCAGCATTGAAAAGCGATCCAAGATTGCTTGGTGTTGTCAGTAGAGGTGGAGCGTTCCATGTTGCGATGATTGCGACCCATGGAGAAGAAAATCCTCTTTTTAAAGAATTTGACTATCTGCTTGAAATTCTTAAGGAATATGAAGTTGTACTGTCTCTTGGAGACGGTATGCGGCCAGGATGTCTGTATGATGCAGGTAAAAGGGCTAAGAGCACTGAATATCTCACATTAGGCGAACTTGCACAAAGATCACTTTCTGCAGGAGTCCAAAGGATGATCGAAGGCCCGGGTCACATACCAATTGATCAGATTGGCTATAATGTTGACTTTCTAAAGGAAGTTACGGCAAATGCCCCTCTATACCTCCTGGGCCCGCTCGTAACTGACATTGCACCTGGATATGACCATATTGTCGGTGCAATCGGGGGTGCAGTTGCATGTATGCACAAGGCAGATTTTCTTTGTATGGTCTCACCGAGTGAACACCTGTCTTTACCTGACACGAATGATATAATTGAAGGGACGCGGGCAGCAAAAATTGCAGCACATATTGGCGATCTTATACGGAAAAAAGGAGGGATTCCGTTTGAAAGGGAGGTTAAAATGGCAGAGGCGAGGAGAGACCTGGACTGGAATGAACAGTTTTCAACTGCTCTCTTTGGAGAAAATGCCAGGCGCATTCATGATAGGGACGGAGAATCAGATACCTGCTCAATGTGCGGAGACCTATGCGCGGTAAGATTGGTCCGCGATCTCTTCAGGAAGGAGGAGCAGGAATCTTCCAATTAAATTCAATTTTTTATTAGATTGAGAATTCTTACTGCAAGGAGTGCGGCATTCTCACCATTATCAACTCCAACGCATGCCACCGGGACGCCTTTTGGCATCTGGACAATTGACAGCAGTGCATCGAATCCAAGGAGAATTCCAGATACCGGCACTCCAATGACCGGCTTTTCTGTTTTTGAGGCAATTACCCCTGGAAGGGCGGCAGAAAGTCCGGCAATTGCAATAAATACAGAAACAGGTGCGTTTTTAACATACAGGTCCAGTCGGTCAGGGTCCCGATGCGCCGAAATAACCTGATAATCAGCCCGTACATTATGATACTGCAGAACTTTCCGCACCTTTTCTACAATTTCCCTGTCCTTTTCTGACCCTGATATTACTGCTACCTCAGGTAAGTCCATTGTGACCACACTTTTATTTTTGCGCCCATAACAGATATAGGCTGATTCAAATGGAAAGAGAACCACTCCTGATGCTTCCGGGACCTGTTCCGGTACCTGAACGTGTCAGGCTCGCAATGGCACGGCAGGCAATCAATCACCGTGGCAAAGAATTCGGTGAGGTCTATGCAGATTGTGTCCGCATTTTAAAGCAGGTCTTTGGGACCGGAAATGAACTGTTTGTTATAAGTGGTTCAGGAACTGCCGCAATGGAAGCAGCTGTTGCAAATTTTGGAAAGGACAAAAAGATTGCCTGCCTGGTAAATGGTAAGTTTGGAGAGAGGCTTTACAAAATTTCACAAAGGTATGGCGATGCAACAGCGATCGAGTCTCAATGGGGGACACCGCTAAGTCTTGAGTCTCTTGAAGCAGCACTTGAAGATGGTGCAGGGGTTGTCACGCTTGTTCATAATGAAACTTCAGCAGGGATTAAGAACCCGGCAAAAGAGGTTGGAAGGCTTGCAAGAAAGTATGACGCTCTTTTTCTAATGGATGGAATAACTTCCATCGGTGGAGACGAGGTAAAGGCTGATGACTGGTGCGCCGATTGCGCGATAGTAGGGTCACAAAAGTGCCTCGCAGCCCCTGCAGGCCTTTCGGCAATATCAGTGTCAGAGCATGCATGGGAAAGAATTTCTAAAACAAGGCCTTTCTACCTTGACCTGATGTCATACCGCAAAAATGCACAAAATACACCTATGGAAACACCATATACACCTGCAGTCCCTCTATTTCTTGCACTTCGCGAGGCATGCCTTATAATTGAAGAAGAAGGGATAGAAAAACGGATTGAGAGGCACAAAAGACTATCCCTTTCAGTAAGAAGTGCAGCAGTTGCATGGGGCCTCTCACTATTCCCGACTATTGATTCAACTCATACCTATTCGAACACCGTGACAGCCGTTAATGTTCCTGAAGGAGTAAAGGACAGTGAATTCAAGGGAATAGTGAAAAAGATGGGTATAGAGATAGCCGGAGGTCAGGACCACCTGAAAGGAAAAATTTTCAGGATTGGGACAATGGGGGCAGTAAACGCACCAGAAGTGCTTGCGACTCTGGCAGCAGTAGGTCATGCACTGAAAAAATCCGGGTTTGAGATTAAAGGTGATGGTGTCGAAGCTGCATGTGAGGTGCTTTCGTGAAGGTAGGCGTCGCCGATACCACCTTTGCACGCATTAACATGGGAAAAATTGCTATTGATGAACTGAAAAGACATGCAAGTGTCGGAATAGAGCGGTACACGGTTCCTGGCATAAAAGACCTCCCGGTAGCCTGCAAGAAACTTATTGAAGAGAAGCATTGTGATATCGTGATTGCACTCGGAATGCCAGGTGGAAAAGAGAAAGATCGTGTTTGTGCGCATGAAGCTTCCATGGGTCTTATATCGGTTCAACTTATGACAAACCACCATATTATCGAGGTCTTTGTCCATGAGGATGAAGCAGAGGACGACAATGAGCTTGCATGGCTTGCCGAAAAGCGAAGTCGTGAACATGCTGAAAACACCATAAAACTTGTCCTCTACCCAAGGGAACTAGAAAAGCTTGCCGGGTCAGGTCAGAGGCAGGGCTTTTCAGATGCAGGTCCTGCACGTGGTTAAAAAATTAAAATCCAGAACAGAACAAAATCAGAGGTGAAAAATATGCCAATTAAACTAGGGTTTGTGGTTGCAGAATTTAACAGGGATATTACTTACATGATGGAGATAGAAGGAAAAGAACACGCAGCATTTCTTGGTGCAGTTGTGACAGAAATTTTATATGTACCTGGTGCGTATGACATGCCCCTTGCAATTAAAAAGATGCTCTCAACAAAGGACGTTGATGCAGTTGTTACAATTGGTTGTGTAATTGAAGGTGCAACAGGGCATGATGAGATAGTAGTCCAGCATGCAGCAAGAAAGATTATTGACCTCTCTCTTGAGTATGGGAAGCCGGTAACACTAGGTATTTCAGGGCCTGGAATGACACGCCTTGAAGCATCGGACAGGATTGACTATGCAAAGAGAGCTGTTGAGTCTGCAGTGAAACTAGTCCAGCGGTTGGGATGAAGCCACTTTCTGAGAAGATCAAAAATATTGCAGGTTCTGCAACAATGGAGATAGCAAACACTGCAAAAAAGATGCAAATGGAAGGCATTGACGTTATCAGCCTCTCCCTTGGTGAACCTGATTTTGCAACACCCGAACATATTACTAATGCATGTATTGAAGCTCTAAATCGCGGAGAGACCCATTATACTGCGAGTAACGGTATCCCGGAACTATTGTCTGCGATTTCTCAGAAAGTGAATCGTGAAAATAATTTCTCTCTCGGACCTGATGAAGTAATTGTCACTGCCGGTGCAAAAGATGCCATCTATGAAACGATGGAAGCGGTACTCAATCCTACTGATGAGGTAATCATCCTTGATCCGTCATGGGTATCCTACGAACCTTGTGTCAGGCTTGCAGGTGCAAAAGTATCTCACTATTCACTGAAGGAACCAGGATTTCAGATAGATGATGGGATAATTGAGCAGGTAAATTCGAAAACAAAGATGGTTGTCATAAATTCACCCTCAAACCCTTCCGGGTCTATTTTAAGTCATGATTCCCTAAATCTGGTAAAAGACATTTGTATTGATAATGATCTCTATGCTCTCTCTGATGAGATTTACGAGAAACTTGTATATGAAACGTCTCACACCTCTCTTGCTTCTCTTGAAGGGATGATTGATAGAACCATAACAATAAATGGTTTTTCAAAGGCATACGCTATGACAGGCTGGAGACTTGGATATGCGCTCGCAAATGAAAAGATAATCCGTGAGATGTCAAAGGTCCAGCAACATACAATATCTCACCCGACTACATTTGCCATGTGGGGCGGAGTTGCTGCCCTCAATGGTCCTCAGAACTGCGTTGGACTGATGCGTGAAGAGTTCGACTGCAGGAGGAGGTTCGTAATCAGTAAACTTTTAGATATGGGATACACCACGGCTCCCGCCAATGGAGCGTTCTACGCATATATCAAAACACCGGGAGACGATCTGGATATTGCCAGAAAATGGCTTAATAATGCTCACGTTGCTGTCACACCCGGATCAGCATTTGGCCATCCCGGATGGCAGAGGTTGTCATATGCAGCTTCTATGGAGAAACTGACTATTGCGATGGAGCGGATAGAACGTATTACAGAGTAATAATGCCATCTGTTTCCCTGTTTAAAGTTGTTGCTCCTAAATTTTAGATCTAAATATTCTTTCATAGGTCGCGAAGTCTCTCTGTTAATGAGGATAAAGGAGGATTGACGTGATAACGGTTTATAAATCAGCAGAAGGAGGTCTTTGTGAATGCAAAGATTTCGAAGAGGGTGAGTGGCTGCATGTTGTTAACCCAAGCCCAAGCGAGCTTGAGGCCCTTATTTCACGCTGGGATGTCCCGGCTGACTTCCTGACAGATCCTCTTGACTATGATGAGAGGGCCCGTATTGAAAGGGATGAAAAAAATACCCTTATTCTTATCCGTACACCAAAAAGAAGTGAAAGATCTTCAAAAATTCCTTTTTATACACTACCTGTAGGTATAATTCTTACGGATACTGCTGTAATAACTATAACACTTAGTGAATCTGAAATCCTCCAGGAATTTATTGATGGAAAAATAAGGAATTTCAGGACATCTCAAAAAACCCGTTTCGTCCTCCAGATATTTTACAGGACTGCATTAAAATTTCTCAAGTACTTAAAGGAGATAAACAGGATGACGAGCGTTGTCGAAGAAGAGGTACACGGAGGAATGCGAAATGAGGAGCTTTTAAAACTTTATAATTTTGAACGTAGTCTCGTCTTTTTTACAACCTCACTCCGGACAAACGCTCTGATGTTTGAAAAATTTAATCATTCGGCCTGTATGAAGATGAATGAAGAAGAGAATGACCTTTTTAGCGACCTGATGATAGAGAATCGTCAGGCTCTTGAGATGGCGAACGTTTATGCAAAGGTGATGAGCGGAATGATGAGTGCTTTTGCATCGATTATCTCAAACAATGTAGCAATAGTCGTAAAATTTCTCACAGTAGTTACCATCCTCTTTATGATCCCTACACTTGTAGCTAGTATTTATGGCATGAATGTACCTCTTCCACTTCAGGAAAATCTCTATGCATTTCCAATTGTAATGTTAATATCAATGACATTATGTGTTTTTGGAATATTCTACTTCTGGCACCGGAACATGCTTTAAAAAAAAAGCAGCCATACACCAAATGCTATCTATTTTAAATAATCGCGAGAAATGACTATAGGTTTTACCAGTATGAGATTTAACAAGGATAAGGTGAAAGAAATACTCTTTAACCCTTCCAAATTCTATAAAGGACTTGTAAATGAGGAGAATGACATCAGGTCTCCTGCAATAATTGTCTTAATTGTCGGAATAATTTCAGCAATTTCTGCGTATATGTCTGGAAGTATTACAGGCCAGTTATTAAGTAAAACTTCCCCGGGAATTGGAGGTTTATTGGGAATTATAGCCGCATTAGGTGCTATTGTTGCTGTCTTTTTCTTTTGGATAATCTGGGGGCTTGTAATTTATGTAATTTCAAATCGTATCTCGCACGTTAGAGGGATGAAATTAAAAGGACCCGGTTCAATCCTGCATACTGTTGCGCTAATAGGGTATGGATATCTTCCCCAGGCAATTGGAGCTCTGATTGTCCTTATACTGGGTGTCATATATCTTCCGTCAATAAAAATTCCAGTCTTGACAGGTACTGCGAATCAACAGGCAATTGAAAGTGCCACAAGGTCAATATTTCTTGATCCCTCGATGCAGGCATTCAATCTGGGTTCATCCGTAATATCTTTGTTATTTCTTTTCTGGAGTGCAAATATCTGGATTTTTGGTCTCCGTCATGGGAAAGGACTCTCTTCCAAGCAGGCGATATTAACTGTTGCCGTGCCAGTAATAGTATATATTATAATTCTAATGTTATCTGCCACATTCGCAATACCAGGGATGAGGTAATAATGAAAATAAACCTTTTAATCCTTATTGGACTCCTGTGCGTTACCTTCTTTGTATCCAGTGTCTCTCCATCAGATGTTCCCGTTAATTCACAACTAACTGTAAGTGAAGTATACCTTAATCCAAATGTTTTTTTCGAAGGAGATACAGGTACCGTCACGGTATCTGTAGTGAATAACGGGAATGAACCGGTAGTTGGTAACAGAGCGACTCTCGAAGATAATAGTATAAGGGTGTTACAAAGTCAGTATGAGTCAGTAGGCGCTATTGGAGCTCAGAACCGGATGAACTTTACATTTACTGTGAAAGCCGATACATTTGGAGGGATTTACTACCCGGTCTTTCATCTGGACTTCCGCGATGCAGGGCAATTGAGATATCCGATTCAGCTGGTAGTAAGTAATACTCCCCTGAATGTGGGGATTATTCAAAAACCTGATAACTTCGCGAATGGACGCAAAGAACAGATAGGGGTGTCTGTCGGGAATCCCAGGGATAACTTTGTATCCGGTGTTACAGTTACCCCTGAGTGTGATGGAGCAGAAATAACTCCAACCAGCTCCCTTATCGGAATCCTGCCCCCTAATGCACAAAGTGTTGCTACTTTTTCAATCACTCCTGAGCGTTCATCAGTTCTAAAGATCAAAGTCCAATACAATAATGGTATAAATATCCATGAACAGGAACTTGATGTCCCGATTACCATTGCTGAGGGAAAAAAACAATCTGACCCCATACTAACCAATATCCAGGTAAAACCTGAATCAGACTTTCTCCATATTACGGGTGATGTCACAAATGCAGGGCTTGAAGATGCAAAAGGGGTTGTTATTTCAGTTGGCCCGCCTGGGATCCCTGTAGATCCATACAGGGTCTCTGTTGTAGGCTCACTTAAGCCTGATGATTTTTCAAGTTTTGATGTGACATTCAGATCACCCAATACACCGGAAGTTCCACTCATTGTTTATTATAAAGACGCTGATGGCAATATTTTCCAGACAAATGTTACTGTAGAAATCGGTAGCATGTTCAGCCTGGTGCCAAACGCTTCTTCAAACAGTTTTCCAATTCCATTGTTTTTATTGTTTGTAGTAATAGGACTCATCATTGCAGGGGCAATTTACCGGTCATGGCGAATCACTTAGGGGTCTATTTATGACAGATTCAACTGTCATACGTTTTCTCGAAGTTTCAAAGGTATATCCACATCCGGCCGGTGAAGTAGTAGCCCTCGATGGCATCTCACTTTCAGTTGAGAAAGGAGAATTCATAGCGGTAATGGGACCTTCCGGTTCAGGTAAATCGACTCTTATGAACCTCATAGGTTGTCTTGATACCCCTACTTCCGGAGAACTAATAATAAAAGGCCGGAATGTGAAAGATCTCAATGACGATGAGCTTACTTTTATAAGGCGTGATAATATCGGTTTTATTTTTCAGCAGTTCAATCTCTTTCCCCTCCTCACTGTAAGAGAGAATATTGAATTTCCCATGATTTTGAAATGCTCAACCGACGAAGCATGCATTAACAGGCCTCTTGAACTGGTAAAAGCTGTCGACCTCCCGGTTAACACCTTTGAACGGCGACCCAATGAATTGTCAGGAGGACAACAACAGAGAGTTGCAATAGCAAGAGCACTTGCAAACAATCCTGATATACTGCTCTGCGATGAACCTACTGGTAACCTTGATTCAAAAACCGGGACCGGGATTATGGAGTTATTAACAAAGATGAACAAGCAGGGGACAACAGTTATCATTGTTACTCACGATTTGAATCTTGCTCGTTATGCAGAGAGGATAGTTGAGATAAGGGACGGGAAGATCATATGATCTTTTTTGAAATAGCGAAAAGGAACCTAAAACTTCACACCTTCCGTTCTCTTCTCGCAATAATCGGGGTGATTATCGGCGTTGCATCTATAGCATCAATGGGAATTTTAGGTAACGGCCTTGTTCAGTTCGTATCCAAAGACCTGACGAAAGTTAGTGATACACTTGTCGTAACGATGCATGTGGGAGGTGGATCCAATTCCGTTAATACTGATGAAAAAATAACACAACGCAGGTTTGAAGATATCAAGCGTGCAGCCGCTCCCAACCGTGCTATTCCGGTTTATCAGACAGCAGACAGGATGAAAGTAGGGGACAAGGACACTTCAGGTGTCATATATGGCCTTAATATAAATGATATGCCTGAATTTCTCGAAGTTAAAGAGGGTGTATTTCTCCGTGGTGAATCCGGATGCATGGCTGGAGCAAAGTTTGCCGAAGAGAATAATCTCAAACCTGGAAGTCTCATAACAGTCAATGACAAAGGCAATCTTCGGGTCAGTGCAATCCTGAAAGAAAGAGGGATGGGATTTGATATAAATCCTGATTATGGTATTGTGGTCAGTGATAAGTGGTTTTCTGATAATTATCAGAGGAAGGATTTCGACACTATTGTAATTAAGGTAAACAGTTTAAGCGACCTCGACCTTGTCAAGGCAGCTATTGAGAAGAAAGAGAACCAGCATGATACCATGGTAGATGTAATTGATACAAGAAAAATTCTTGAAACAATTATCGGGGCATTCGAACGGATATCTGTTTTCGTTACAGCTATTGGCGGAATCTCACTAATTGTTGCAGGTGTATCCATCCTGAATGTCATGCTCATGTCTGTAACTGAAAGAACAAAGGAAGTAGGAATAATGCGGAGTATCGGAGCGCTCAGGTCTGAAGTGAGGATAATGTTCCTTTATGAAGCGTTTGTTCTCGGTCTCATGGGTAGCATTATCGGGGCGTTTATCGCATTTTTAGGAGGACTTCTTGTATCTGCGCTGATGCTCGGAACTACCGAATACGTTTTCACCATACCAAGCCTCATCTCGATAGGTCAGGGTATGGCTTTTGGGATAATTATCTGCATGATCTCCGGATTTTACCCTGCATGGAAAGCATCAAATCTCAACCCCATTGATGCACTCCACTTTGAGTAATCTCTTAAAAGCGTCCATTTTTTCAAAAATTTTGTCAGACATTATATCCAGCGAAAATATATGCACTTCATCTCCCTCGATAATAATAAGTCCTATCGGGCGAAAAGATCCATAAAAACCTGAAGGATCTCCAGAAGTGATCTTCTCCAGTAGGAGAATTATGCTCCTGCTTCCTGCCAGATCCGGTATTGGTTTTAGTAAATATTCTGTTTTCATGAAACCCGCCTACCGATATCTAATATGGGGATCCATGATTTTGTCGAAAAAATTATGGGAAGTAATTGTAATAGCACTAATAAAGGACGTTCCAAAAAAAGAGCCATCTGAATATCTCCCTCTAGCACCCTATCTTCAAAATCAGGTGAAAATATTAGAATAACTCCATCATGAAGATGGAGTAATGGCCTTATCGCTGAAAAGAGGCCGAAAAATGATCCAGTCAATGCCGGATCTCCGGTTCCATACCTGATATTTGCTTTTAAACTCTGAACCTTTGCTGAATTGATGAAAAATTTTATAAAATTCCAGAGATTAGGTGCAATATTCACAAAAAACTTTATTATAAGATGAAAAGTCTCAATATGATATTCGAATTTCCTATCTCCCTGTTTTAACTTTAGTTTAATCCTGTCATCTTTCAGGCCTAGTTCTGTCTCTTTCCTCATATCTTTAAACTGATGGGTAAAAAGAATGAATCTCATAAAAAATAAGAAAATTTTCGCCTCTCCGTTCTCGAAAAGAAATTCTATACTGAAGGGACCCCAATATCCCTTTAACTTGCTATAAATGTATTCAGAACCCATAAAATCAGATATGACGGATAAATTAAGAGGCACATGAAAAAAAAGATAAACTGCAACAATAAGTATAAGTAACACTATTATTGCAATTAAGACCATTATTGTGACCGGGAAAAAGATGGAATTATTGGTTATCTTCTTTTTTCTTTTTGTAGGACTTTATTAAATCAACAATCTGTGGGGCGATAGTCTCACTAATTGTCCCGATTGATTCAGCAATTCCACTTTTTTTTCGAAGAGAAAAGACCTGGATCCCTTCAGGGCCTGAAATGTTTTTATGAAGGACAATAAGAGCGACCGGGCTTATACCGCCTCCAGCTCCTGTGCCCTGGCCGTCTGATTTTTTGGTTTCATTGGACCCACTTCCTGCTCCAAATCCAAATCCAAACATTGAAACCCCGATTATCACTTTGTCACCAAGATCTATTGGCTCTCCTACTATTCTGTTTACTGAAAGAAGTTTCTCCAGTTCATCGACTGTTAGTCTGAACATCTCATCCCCTTGCATGTATCTCCTTAGGTTACCAGCGCTTAAAATATTTCAGTTCACTTTTCAAGCTAAAAATGTATGAGCGTAATTATCTCAACTAATCGGAGTATTTTAAGTCTTATAATTATCATTACTGACCTGACACTCCTGTACGCCGTCAGATGTCATTATAAATCTGAATTTACTCCCCTCAGGTAAAGAACGGTGTTTCATGAGAGTTGCCGTCCGGCACGGGACACCCCTGTCAAGTTTAACAATTCCTTTTGAGATGTGAGCAAGACCTGTCCCACCTAGACCTGTGTAATCACTCGTTTTTCTGTCAAAAAAAACCTGATTCGTAATTACGACCGCAAGGTTGTATCTTTTTGCATAACCAAGGAGGATAACCATCTGTTTTGTCAGCTGCTGGACTGATTCCCAGTCTTTATCAAGTTCTGTACGGTATAGCCCGGTCGCTGAGTCAAGAATTAAAAGTCCTACACGGCGGTTTCTGAGTACCTGGTCAACATTTCCGATAATTACGGTCTGCTGGCTAAAGTCAACAGGTTCGTAAAGAAATACTTTTTCTCCGAGTGATGTCGCGTTCTCACCTGCAATCTGCCTAAACCTCTCCATTGAGAAGCCTTCCGAGTCAATATATATTACTTCATCACCGGCTTCAATTGCGCTCGCGAGGGCAAGGACACAAAAAGTACTTTTCCCGCTTCCGGGCTCTCCATAAAACTGAGTAATTACTTTCCTCTCGTAACCCCCGCCAAGGAGTTTATCGAGTCCGCTACTCCCGCTTTTTAACCTGTCAGGTGGAGTCGTCAATTTATTTTATCCGTATTAACATATCGCCATGCAAACTCTTCAATTACCCTGCAGACTTCTCTCGGAGACAGCCCGAGTGAAATTGCCCATTCCTTTGCTGCTTCAAATTCGGCTTTTACAGAGTAGCAACGTTTGCCTGACCAGCCGAATTTAACCGGAATCTTCTTGTGTTCTCCTCTTATCTCCACTTCTATCTCGTGAATTGACCTTTCTGCAATGAACCTGTGGATATGGGGTATACAACGTATTCCAAGAGTTCCAAGTTCGGTAGCAAGAAGTTCTGCAAGATGTGAAGAATCATCCTGGGAACAGATAACCCGTACCAGGTTACCTGTCCTCCCTTTTTTCATTGTACATGGAATTACACAAGTATCTTTTGCACCAGCATTCATTAAAGCTTCAATTGCATTACCAAGTACTTCACCACTTACATCATCTACATTGGTCTCGAGGAGGTCTACATAATCATGAATCTGTTCTTCTTCTGACTTGATTATTATTATTCGGAGTATATTGGGGCGTTCAACAGGGTTACGTGTGCCTGCACCATTTCCGATAGCACTAACCATACCTCCAGGGATGTCCCGGATATTTTCTTTTGTAAATTCTGCAATAATCGCGGCACCGGTAGGAGTACAGAGTTCGCCGGAACCTGGTGGTCCGAATCTGATATTCAGTCCAGCCTCCATAAGTATATGCAGTGTTGCAGGTCCGGGAACCGGGATAAGACCATGAGAAGAGGGCACGGATCCATCCCCCAGAGGGATAGGGAGGGTCACGACAGCGTCAGGCCTAATACTAATGAGAGCGGTGCAGGCTCCTATTACATCTGCAACAGCATCGTCAGCCCCAACTTCATGGAAATGTGGAGAATGGCCGTGAACCGCTTCTTCAGCTCTGTAAATCCTGTTGAAAATATTTTTTGCCATCTCTATTGCATCAGAGGGGGCATCTGCAGAGTTCACCGTTTGTATAATCTCATCAAAGCATCTGGTAAAATGAGGAGCATGGGTTTCAATATGGAGAGAACGTATTCCTGCCCGCATGACCTCAGTTATCGTGGGTCGGTTCACAACTGATGCCATCGCCCTCATGACCAGATCTTTATCTGCTCCTGCATCAATAAGGGCAGCTGTAATCATATCTCCAGCGGCACCATTCACAGGGTCTATAACTATTGTCGTATCCACCATCAGTACGTATAAATCCCAGCGTATATGACCTTAAAGGTAATGCCAGAGATCTACCTCAAGGTTGACAGTGCGTATCCGGGTGATCAGGGTGGTGGAAAAGCAAGGCTCGATCCTGAGACGATGCTTCACCTAAAAATTTCCCCTGGTGATATTGTCTGGATAGAGGGTGCAAAGAAAAAGACCGTAGCAAAGGTCTGGAGAGCGCTCATCGAGGACTGGAACCAGCGAAAGTTAAGAATTGACAACTATACCAGGAACAATGCCGGTGTCTCGATTGGAGATACAATAAAAATCTCAACTATGAAGGAAGAGCAGGAAGCACGGCATATTATCCTTGCCCCTCCTGAAGACCTTCCAAAAAATATTCCTATTGAGAATAATCCTAACGTAACGAACGCCCTTGTCGACTTCCCTGTCGTCCTGAATGACCTTGTGCCAATAATGGTTGGCCTGCCTTTCATTCAGCCCCAGATTGTTGCCTTTAAAGTAATTGACATCGAACCTGAAAATGCAGTCATAATCACAAAAAATACACAGATTATCTTTTCAGAAAAACCCGCAAAAGGCTTTGAAGGAGTCAAACAGATCTCGTATGAGGATATCGGAGGTCTGAAAGATGAGTTACAGCGGCTCCGGGAGACAATAGAACTCCCTATGCGCCATCCTGAGTTATTCCGGAGATTAGGAATAGAACCGCCAAAAGGTGTGCTTCTTTACGGTCCGCCCGGCACTGGAAAGACATTGATTGCAAAAGCAGTAGCTAACGAGAGCGGGGCACATTTCATCTCAATCGCCGGACCTGAAGTAATCTCGAAATACTATGGTGAAAGCGAACAGCGTCTTCGTGAGGTCTTTGAAGAGGCGAGACAAAATTCTCCAGCCATAATCTTTATCGATGAACTTGATTCAATCACTCCCAGGCGTGAGGAAGTTACAGGAGAGGTGGAACGAAGAGTTGTTGCCCAGCTCCTGACCATGATGGACGGCCTTGAGGAAAGGGGCCAGGTTGTCGTTATTGGTGCTACTAACCGGCTTGATGCAATAGACCCGGCGCTCCGAAGACCCGGGCGTTTTGACCGGGAAATTGAGATAGGGGTACCTGCCGAGTACGACAGAATTGAAATAATGAAGATCCATACCCGTGGGATGCCGCTATATGAGGATGTAAAACTCGAAGACCTCGCAGAGAAGACCCATGGTTTTGTCGGTGCAGATCTTGCAGCACTGGGACGCGAAGCCGGCATCAGGGCACTTAGGCGTTATCTCCCTGAAATAGATCTTGATGCAGAAGAGATACCTGAAGAAGTGCTTGAGAAGATGCATGTTGAAGCAAAGGACTTCCGGACCGCTCTTCGGGATGTGAGTCCCAGTGGGATGCGTGAGGTGATGCTTGAGGTCTCACACGTATCCTGGGGAGATGTAGGGGGCCTGAAGGAAGAGATTGAGGAAGTAAAAGAGGCTGTTGAATACCCTCTCACAAAAAGGCAAAAATTTGAAGATCTTGGTATAGAACCACCAAAAGGTGTTCTTCTCTATGGACCGCCCGGTACTGGAAAGACTCTGATCGCAAAAGCTGTTGCCAGTGAAAGCGGAGCAAATTTTATTGCTGTCCGTGGACCCCAGCTTTTGTCCAAGTGGGTTGGAGAGAGTGAGCGTGCAGTAAGGGAAGTTTTCAAAAAGGCGAGGCAGGTCGCCCCGTCTATAATATTTTTTGATGAAATTGACGCAATAGCTCCTGCCCGCGGGACATCCGGGGATTCACATGTGGTGGAAAGTGTCCTTAACCAGTTTTTGACCGAACTGGACGGCCTTGTTGATCTTAAGGACGTCGTTGTGCTCGGTGCCACAAACAGGCCTGATATTGTGGATCCTGCGCTTCTTCGAGCAGGTAGGTTTGACAGGCTTGTTTATATTGGTGAACCAGTTCTTGAAGACCGCATCGCAATATTAAAGATCCATTCTCATGGCATGCCGATTGTAAACTCTTTATTTGAAGAGCTTATTGACCTGACAAAAGGTTGGAGCGAAGAGCAAATTGACCGGATTATCGACTCAATTGGAAAATCAAAGGATTTCTCAATAGATGATTTTGCTGAACTGACTAAGTCAGTTTCTCCTGAACAGGAGACAGATTACAAAGGCCAGCGAAGGAAATATATCAATGAGAAATTAAGGTCAAGAAAACTTAGATTAAAGGACCCGGGATTTGACAAATTTGTGAGGGAAGTAGCATTAATTTGCGAAGGTTTTGTCGGAGCTGACCTTGAAGTTCTCTGTCGTGAAGCTGGAATGCTTGCAATGCGTGAAGATGTATCCATTGTGACACGGGCCCATTTTGATGCTGCAAGAAAAAAAGTTCACCCCACCATGAATCCACGGCTTTTTGAGGCATATGAAAGAATAAAGGAGCATTTCAAAGGCGGACTTCCTAAAGAGGTCCAGCCACCTGAATACCAGTAATTTTATTTTATTATTGGAAAAAGGAATAAATCCCAACAGATTTTTTTAATGATCCTTTTTATACACTAAGTGTAAACCTGCAAGGTATCTGAATGCTTAATATAACCACGTTTCTTGATACGAATGCTATTCAACTGGATAAGACTGCACTCGTCAGTCCCTCCCTTTGTAGGGAATATACATATAAGGAGATTCTATCTGAAGTAATCAGAATAGCTTCAGGACTCGCATCTCTTGGCATAAGTCCCAGGGACCGGGTTTGTATCTATATGGGGAGTTCTCCTGAATATCTTATAAGTATATTTGCAATCTGGAGACTCGGGGCCGTTTTTGTCCCTGCCAACAATTCACTGAAAGCAGATGAGATATATTATACATTATATGATGCTGGGGTAAATCTCGTAATTACTGATTCTGAGTCGCTACCACTCCTTAAGTCTGTTGCAAACAGTTTACCGGAATTAAAAAGGATAATTCTGGTCAGTGGAGAAGATAAAGGCACTATATGCTGGAATAATATCGGAAATAACTTGTTAGCAACACGTCCCAGTCCGTGCTCTCATGATACTCTTTGTCATATACAGTATACTGCCGGAACAACCGGACGTCCAAAAGGTGCAATGCTCACACACGGTAACTGGATGGCTGCCCTTGAGGCTGAAAGAGAAGTCCTTTCATTAAATCATAATGATGTATACCTGGGAATTTATCCTATGGCGCACGTGGGGATTAGCTGGGGAATATCTGTTCTTCGTGCAGGCGGGACGTTTGTGATAATGGAACGTTTTAGTCCTGATAAATATTTATCAATGGCCCGGGATTATAATGTCACAGTACTTGCAGGGATGCCCCCGGTCCTACATTCACTGAACAATGCACCACCGGGTGCAGAGAACAATCTCCATAAAGTACGTGTGATAATCAGCGGGGGTGGCCAGCTCCTACCCAGCATCTGGGAAGAATTTTCAAAAAGATATTTAATTCCGGTTGCAAATTCCTACGGACTCTCTGAAACGATAGTTGTTGGCTCTGGTACAGCAGCACTTCCCTGGAACCAGGAGTTTAATAATAATTTTACCAGTGTAGGTGTCCCGGTTGGATATACTGAATTGAAAATTGTTGACAGTTCAGATCCTTCTATAACCTTAAAAGCAAGTGAATCAGGGGAGATAGCTATACGTGGTCCGGCAGTTGCAAGTGGTTACTGGAACCAGGAGAAAGAGACTGAAAAAGTATTTCTCTCTGATGGCTGGTTCCTTACCGGGGATATAGGATTTTTAGACGGAAATGGCAGATTATCTATAACAGACCGGAAGAAAGATATGATAATAATGTCGGGCTGGAAGATTTATCCGACCGAAGTAGAAAATGCGATAATCCGTCACCCAAAAATCATGGATGTCGCAGTTTTTGGTATCCCTCATCCTCATAAAGGAGAAATACCTATAGCGGCCGTTGTGAGTGATGAACCGGTAACACTTGAGGATTTACAGGATTTTTGCAGCGGGATAATTGCAGGATATAAGATACCAAGAGGGATACTTATTGTAGAATCACTTCCAAGAGCACATGGATGGAAACTCCTGAGGAGGACCCTTCGGGAAAAATATCTGGAAATTTTAGAAAAACTTGAGAATCGAAATGAACCTGCCGAACGACCCTGTAATTGAGACTTCAATACGTCCTGAACGCCCCAAAAGGTGTAAAAGCGGCATAAATGGACTTGACCTGCTCCTCGACGGCGGGTTTTTTTTTGGAACCACAATTCTTGTTCATGGTTCAGCCTGTTCGGGAATAGAACAGTTTGCCCTTCAGTTCTGGAGGTCTCAGGAGGCTTCTGCGCAATATCTCATGATCGATTCGACACCTGTTGAAGGCATGATAATCGCAGAAAAATTCGGGGTCAGGGAGATCTCCCCACTATTTTCAAGAGGTACTGTGATTCTTGATTCACTCTCATCAGTCTTTCTCAGATCAAATATTAATGAAATTATTGCATTAATTGCAGAAGCTAAGAGGAATGCGACAGAGCACTCGTATAATCACTTCTTCATACTCTATAAGAATATACATCCTCTTTCGGAAGAGACACTCCTATTTAGAGCATTTGATGTTGTAATAGAACTCAATGAAGAAGTTCATGGAAATGAATTTATACGAACTCTCCATGTGAGCAAGGTTTCAGGTATAGATACTCCTGTGAGGGTATTTCCATTCCTTATTATGAGGCATGGAATAGAACTCTCCACAACATCAAGAGTTGTCTGAGTTCCTCTCTTTTAACAATTTTTATGTATTGCACAACTCACACAGATTCATAAATACCAGAACAGAGATAAGCAATATCTATGAAACTAAAAGCTGTTTCTTTAACAATTATCATAATGATGTGCATCGTTTATTCATGCACGGTTTTTGCAGCATCGGACAGCAACATTTCATTTTCAACAACTAACGTGACATTAATTACTACCGGCGAAAAAAGTGCAGATCTGGTAGACTTCGTCAACAAAGCAAAGACATATGCCATTGAAAACGGCAAAGACAAAGCACTTGCAGTATTTAATGATAGGAACGGCCCTTTCACAAAAGGAGATCTCTACATCTTTGCCTATGATTACGACGGCTATACTCTAGCCCTGCCATATCTACCAAACTTACTCGGTTCAAACCGGCTCTCTCTACTGGACTCCTCACTATTCAGGTCTGTCCAGGCAATAAGGGATCTTGCAGCAGCAGGTGGCGGTTTTATTCAGTACAACTCCCAGAACCCTGGGAACAACTTTAAAGAGGAAGGGAAGGTATCCTATGTCGCAGATGTTGATGGTTCCTGGTTCCTTGGGGCAGGTAGATACCTAAATACTACTCTGAAGAAGCCGGAAGAAGCAACAAATGCTGAGGCAGAGAAAAATCTTGATATTATAATCAGAAATTCCACTTCGCAATTAAAGTCTATCGATGCTTCATTGAAAAACACTGCAGATTTACTTTCAAAAACAGGTCTTAGCGGGCCCGGGGCAGAAACAGCCCTTGAAAAATTAAGAGAATCGAACCCGTATGCAATTGATAGTATGACCATCGCAATGAACGGGACTATAATGGCAGTGCAGCCGTTACAGTACTCATCAATAATTGGAAAGAATATCGGAGGTCAGGACCACATAAAGAAACTATTTACTACAACTGAGCCGCAGATGAGCGATATCATAAAAACGGTTGAAGGAATTGACGAAATGGTAGTTGCATACCCGGTCTTTAACCAGAACGGAGAGATTATTGGAGCTACAGGCTTCGTTATTAACCATGATTTACTCTTTAAAGACCTCTTTAACTCAACAGAATCAAACTCAATTCAGGCTACTGTAATGCAAAAAGACGGGACTATTATCTATGAAAGTAATGAAGAAGAGACTGGAAAAAATGTTCTGCCCGACTCCTCCTTTAATGATTTCCCTTCACTAAAGAATCTCATTAAAAGAGTAATGGTCGAACAGTCAGGATCTGGTACTTATACATATATCAGGGATATATCCAAAGAGCAGGAGAATCTTTCCACAAAAAGAGATGATATTGTGTCCAAAGTGGCTGCCTGGAATACTTTAGGATTCTATGGAAATTACTGGAAGATAATGATTGACAAAATTATACAATAAATAAATTTTTTTTTTTAAACTATCTCTTTTCTGACCGTTTCCGCCGCGATGACCATAGTCGATAATTTTTTAAAAGCTGTTTCATGAGAGAGCATTCGCATTCCACAGTCAGGATCAAGCATTAATGATTCTGGTTTCACAAGAGAGAGGGCTTCTTCTATACGCTTGACAACAGTTCCTGTGCTATCAGGCTCGTCATCAGAAGAATCAATACACCCGTATCCAAGCATCTTTCTGTGAAGGTCTCTTTTTGAGATTACAGTAAGATTTTGCGGACTTTTTGCACATTCAATATCAATTATATCAAGTGGGAGATTTACGAGGGTATCTATACACCCGCTGATATCTCCGCATACATGGATGGCTACAGGAGTTGAGAGGGTTTTTACAATCATTTCCAGTGCGTCCCTTCCGGTTTCGAGTGAGGCAATACCAGTTGAAAGGATGGGTTCGTCTATCTGGATAATAGATACACCTGCATCCTGGAAAGACCTCGCTTCATGAAGGACTACTTTTGCAAGATCTTGTATGAGGTCTTCTTTTTTGCGATAAACCGGGTTGGCGATATGAAAAGCATGGGCGAGAGTGCTTGGGCCGGTCACAATGCCTTTAACCCATGAATGTTTTTTTAATGCGTATCTCACGTCATTCTGTGAATGAGTCTGCGAGGGAACCTGCACAGGCCCGATAACCTCAAGACCTTTTATCCCAGGGATGTCAGACGAAAAAAGTCCAATCATATCAGACCGCACCTGGCCATCAGAGATAATATCGATTCCTGCAGAAATCTGGTCAGATACTGCAGTCTGTACTGCACCTGAAAGAGGGTCAAGAATTGATCTCAATCCTCCCTTCCTGACAACCGGATAACTCCCGACAACTGTTGTCGGGAGTAGATGACCAGGTCCTATCATGGGACAAGCCTGTGCCTGTCTCGCGGAAATAGTACTGCCTCTCTAACGTTCTGGAGTCCAAGCATTGTTGCAACAAGGCGCTCTGTTCCAAGCCCCCAGCCTGCATGTGGTGGCATCCCGTACCTGAAAGCAGAGAGATAGTAACTGAAACTGTCAGGGTTCAGTCCTTTTTCCTTTATCTGGTGAACGAGCTGATCATAATCATGGACTCGTTCTGCGCCACTTGAAAGTTCCATTCGTGGATGCATTAAGTCAAATGCCTTACAAACGGAGGGTCTGTCCTCATAAGGCATGGCATAATAAGGACGGATGGACGTTGGCCAGTCAACAATAAAGTAATGGCACCCAATTTCCTCTCCTATTGCCCTTTCCGCAGACGTGCTGATATCATCGCCATAATTTGCACCTTCGGCTAATTTTCCTGAAGCAATTCCTATAGCTTCTTCGTAAGTAAGTCTTGGGAAGGGAGCTACCGGTATTTTCAGATTATTAATTTCAAGGCTTGCAAGTTCAGCAGTGCATGACACTGCTACTTCCTCGTATATCTCCACAATAAGGTCTTCGAGCAGTTTCATTACTTCAAAGTGATCTGCAAATGATACTTCAACATCGATGGAAGTAGCTTCGTTAAGGTGTTTAGTAGTATTATGCTCTTCAGCCCTGAAAATCGGCCCTATTTCGAGGACCTTTTCCAGTCCAGCAGCCATCATCATCTGCTTATATAACTGAGGGCTTTGGTTGAGAAACGCCTCTTTTTCAAAGTATGCAATAGGGAAGAGTTCAGTACCGCCTTCTGTTGCGGATCCTACAATTTTTGAGGTGGTTATCTGCGTGAATCCTTTTTTATAAAGGCTGTCTTCGACAGTATGCAGGATGCATGAACGAATTTTGAATACTGAACTCACTCTTGGCCTCCTAACATCAAGGAAACGGTTATCAAACCTTGTATCAAGTTCAGCTGATACCTTCTCGACCACATCGAGTGGAAGAGGGCTTTCACTTTTTGAAATTATTTCAATTGAAGATGGTATAAGTTCCCTTCCGCCTGGAGCCTTTTCGATTTCTTTTACTTCACCTTCTATCCTTACAACAGATTCTCGGGAGATCTCCTTAAAAACAGAGAGGACTTCTGCTGAAATCTTTTTCTTCGGTATTGTGACCTGAATTATTCCTGTCCTGTCGCGGATAAGCAGGAATGCAAGGCCGCCAAGATCCCTTATTTCATGGACCCAGCCGATAATTGTGGCTCTTTTCGTTTCAGGTGTTACATCGTTTACAGCTATACGCATTGAAAATCCACCTATACGTCTGACTTGTGGGGTAATGAGTCTGTTGCAGGAGTGACGATTCCGTGTAGTACTCAAATACGCCTGAAAATTTGTATCAGGAGTGAATTTTGCTCCTTAGCACTTCAAGTGATTCGAATGCTTCTCTGCGGACAGAAACCACTTCATCATTCAGAGTCTCTATAAGTGCCTTTTCTGCCGTTTTATCTCCACTTTCCCCCAGAATTGAACAGGATATTTTCCGGACTACCGGATTATTATCTTTTGTCAATGCAATAAGAGGCGGAACTGCAGGGTTTCCAATCCTTGAAAGAGATTCCATTGCACCATTTCTCAATGGAAGACTATCAGAATGAATTGCTTCTGTAAGTGGTTTGATTGATAACTCGCCAATCCGGACAAGAGCCGTTACAGCTTCACTTCTGACACGAGCCTCATGGTCTTCGAGAGACACCATGAGAGCAGTTATTGCATCAGGTGAAGAGATCCTCCCGAGAACCTTGACTGCACCTTCTCTTATATCCGGATTATTGTCTCCAGTTGCGTGGATGAGCATCGGTACAACCTGTAATCCTCCACTTGTCAAAGTATCTGAAGATTTCCGGCGTAAATTGATATCAGTATCAGCGAGGATTTTTATCAGTTGTTCAGTTGCTTCCGGGTGCAGGAGTAACAGAGATTCTGCTGCTGAACTCCACACCCTGCCATCCTGATCGCGGAGTAATGTGATGAGAGTAATAATTGCATCTTTCCCACCTATCTTTCCCAGGGCTCGTGCAATTTCGCGTCTAACGTCCGGGTCCGGGTCACGTGAAATATTGATAAGATACTGCACTGAAACATTACTTTTCAGTTCTGCAATCGTCTCGATAATTCCTGCTCTTATCAGAGGGTCCTCATCATTCAATGCAGGATAGAGCAGATCCAGAATGTCAGGCCCCATCATGGTAAGTGCATGGAACACCTCAGAATGGATTTCCGGTCTTCGTTCACTGTAACAGGATATCAATGTAGGTACAGCGGTTTTTCCAAGACGTGAGATGAAATTAGACGCGGTCCTCCTGACTATCCAGCACTCATCGCTTAATGTCTTTATGAGAATTGAGATTGCAGGAACACCAGTTGTACTTACTATCCGGATAGCATTGAGACGGTCGTCGAGGTCACCGTAATTCAGGGCAGATAATACATTCTCCTGAAGTTCGTTTGTTGAAATACCTATCTTCTTGTTTTCTTTTCGTTTTGATTTTCTTCCAAACAGGTTAAAACCCCCTCTCTACCTGATAATCGTTAATGAGCATATCTTCAGGTTTACACTAATAAGTATCGAATTATATGTGGTGTGGTTGTATTTTCATATATACATCTAAATTTTTTGTTCGTGTTCAGTCCTTATCTTTCATTTATTAATTTCAGGATAAACCTGGCGAGTTCCCGGCTCTTTTCCGGATTAACCATCAGTGTATCGGTAGTCAGTGAATCAGGAATAGTTAGTGTATCCCGTATATCGTGGATAAAGAGATCAACGAGGCCCTCATAAACTTCAAGTGTCCCATAGGAATCAGGTCTTAACCCAATAGACTGCATAAGGACACCTGCAGGTCCGCTTACAGGAGAATTTCCGATAAAAGGACTTACACCTATAACAAAGGCCTCACTTAGAGCCTCGCGGACTCCGCCACATTCGAGTATAGGAAGTATAGAAGAAACCGGATTGCTTGGGCCGATTACGACGGCATCTGACGATTCAATAACTGATATTACTTTATCTGTTGCCATAGGATGCGTAGAACACTCGCGTACCACACCCAACACCTCTTCTTCACCATGGTACTTCACCCAGAACTCCTGAAAATGGGAAAGACCGCGAGGAGTTCGGACCATGGTCGTGACCTCACTATCGCACATCGGCAGTATTATAGCGTGAATACCTTTTTTTCTACAGAGGAGTCTTGTTGCATCGGTGAGTGTGAGTCCTTCGCTAATCAGTTTCGCACGGGCGATGTGGACTGCACGGTCTCTGTCACCTATTTTTATGAACTCTTCATACCCAAGCTCCTGCAATGCGTCATACGTGATGAATGAATCTTCCCGAAGACCCCACCATTTCCCTGTGTCCAGTTCACCTGAAAAGAGGTACATTACCGTGTCGAGGTCAGGCGAGAGGTGATTTCCACTTATCCAGATATCCTCTGCGGTGTTTACAATTACTGCAATCTCTTCTTCCTGAAGGAGGTCCTTCATTCCAAGGAGTAACTTTGGCGTACCAGTCCCGCCAGAGAGAAAAGTTATCATAGGTAATTAATTATGAAACAGAGCGTAAATGATACTTTAGGACGGTTTTTTCGATGAAGGCCATTAAGGATCCGGTTCATGGCTATATTGAGGTCGATGAGTTTATTGAGCCGGTACTGGATTCAGCGCTAGTACAACGCCAAAGGTATCTTCATCAGCTCGGTTTTGCTTACCTTGTATACCCAGGTGCTAATCACACCAGGTTTGAACATGCTATCGGCACAATGCATCTGGCCGGAAGGCTTGGAAGAAAAATCGGCCTTTCTCAGGATGACAACAACACAGTAATCACAGCAGCTCTGCTTCACGATGTTGGTCATGGACCTTTTTCACATTCAAGTGAGGAGCTTATGAGAGAGCGCATAGGGAGAGAACATACCCTCGTAAATTCAATTCTGTCTGATGATCCGGTATCAAAAATCCTGGAGGAGAGCTGCATAGACCCTGCAGAGGTGATATCGCTTCTTGAAGGGAATCATAGGCTTTCTTCGATAATCAAGGGGGACCTTGATGTTGACAGGATGGACTACCTCCCACGCGATGCTCATTATACCGGAGTCCCTTATGGGACAGTGGACACTGACCGGCTAATACGTACTTCGATGTTGACTGACCGTGGTCTGGTGCTTAGTGAAAACGGGATAAATGCAGCAGAGGCACTTCTTATTGCAAGGACCCTGATGAGACCCTCCGTATACTTCCATCACGTTAGCCGTATAGCAGAGCGCATGTGGATTCTTGCTGCTGATATTCACCTGAGGGCGAAAGAAACAGATTATCTGGAAAAATTTTTCAGAATGGATGATATCGAATGTATTCAGTCACTCAGGGGATCCCACGAACCCGTTTCTATGGAAATTTCTAAAAAGATTATGAATAGGGAGCTCTATAAAAGGGCTCTTTATATTGGATATGATCAGGTTTTTCCAGATTCGGTTGCAAAGATGCAGGGATATCTAACCGGGTGCAAAATAGCGGAAAAAATTGCTGAAAGGGCATCTGTTCCAGTATCCGATGTAATTGTCGACATCCCTCATTTTCCGGTTGATATGAAAATGCAGGTGGAAGTGGAGAACAATGATTCAAATACCAATCTTGAATCGCTCTCTCCGCTGCTTAGTACTCTGAATGCAACCAGACGGGCACAATGGAGACTGGGAGTCTATACTCCCGCCCCTCACAGGATATCTATCACCTCTGCTGCCCATGAAGAGCTTCCTGTTCGTCCTTTGACACGACAGGAACGACTTTTTCAGAGGTAAATGTCTTAAAGGGAACGGATAAATTAAAATTAGAGAGTGAGTATGATGATAACAGATCTAGAGTTCACAGTATGCGGTGTTGTTGCAATAATCTTTATCCTTGCACTAACCCTGCTAATCAACTCAAAGCGCGAGGTACAGGCAGTTCATGACCTCCAGAAGATGAAGATCTATTATTCGTTTCTCAATGCAATAACTGATTTAAATGTCTCTGGTGGAGATGACTACAAAGTCGGGCATGCAAAGATGGAACTTGCAAAAGTACTTAACGGCCTGAACCTTGTCGGTGGGAGGGAAGTCCTGACCGTTGTTAATGAGCTTCTGGACTTTTTAAATGAAAATCGGGAAAATGAGTATGATCTGCTTAAGGAGAAGAACCTCCTGAATCAGATTGTAATTTCGGTGAGAAAAGAACTCGAACCAACAGATTATAAAAAATTTTTAAAACCTCCTTTCAGGTTCAAATTTTACTCCCCCCCAAAAAAATCAGAATAAATCCAAAATTTCTTTAAATCATGACAAGGAAAAATTTTATTGTCGCAGTTACCGGTGCAAGCGGAATTATCTATGCACAGAGGCTTCTCCATGAACTTTGCAGAACTGCACAGGTTCAGCTCATTGTATCTGAAACTGGTAGAAGGGTTGCATCTATGGAAGGAGTAAGCCTTGAGGACTGTGAAGTAACATGTATTCACAAAGCCGATGACCTGGCAGCACCGGTAGCGAGTGGTTCATTTATGCATGACGGAATGGTAATTGTCCCCTGCAGTATGAAAACTCTCTCATCTGTAGCTCACGGTTATTCCTCAAACCTGATAGGGAGAGCTGCAGATGTATGCCTTAAAGAGAAAAGGCCCTGTATTCTCGTTCTAAGGGAGATGCCACTCTCAAGAGTCCATATCAGGAATATGCTGATAGCCGATGAAGCTGGTGCAATTGTGATGGTTGCAAGCCCTACATTTTACAATCGCCCTGCAACAATAGAAGACCTTGTTGATACGGTTGTTGCACGGGTGCTTGATCACTTAAAAGTGCCCCATAATGTATCAAAACGGTGGAGCGGTCAGAATGCGTAATTTTATTGAAATAATGCGGGAAAGAGGACTAGTGACTGATATTACAGAACCCTGTTCATCAGTCTTTGAAGCTCCAAAGATGGCTTCATCGACTTCAAAAATTCTTTTTTTCCACAATGTCGATGGGAAAAAGGCAGTAATGAACCTTACTGCAGACAGGGAGTCACTAGTTGTTGCATTGGATATTCCGTCCCACGAACTCGTAAAGACCCTTGCAACAAAAAAGATGGATGGCAGGCTGCATGAAAAAGGAGCTCTTTTTATCGGGCCCCCGGACCTTACAAAAATACCCATAATGCACCATTATCCAAAAGATGCAGGCCGTTATATCACTGCCGGGGTAGTATTTTCCAGATACCATGAAGAATTCAATGCATCAATTCACAGGATGCTCGTTCTTGATAATACAAGACTTGCGGCACGTCTTGTCGAGGGGCGCCATACCGATAACCTTCATAAAAAAGCTCTTTCAAACGGAGAAGTCCTCCCTGTCGCAATAGCGATTGGTCTCCACCCTGCAGTAATATTTGCCTGCTGCACCAGGGTCCCACCAGGAAAGGAGCTTAATTATGCGTCAGAACTAATGGGAGGGGACCTCTGGCTTTATGATTGTGGAAACGGTGTACTGGTTCCTGACGCAGAAATTGTCCTTGTCGGTTATATTGGAAAGGAAAATGTACCTGAAGGCCCTTTTGTTGATATAACAGGTACATATGATTCTGTAAGAGAACAACCTGTAATTACAATTACAGGCATGTTCATGAAAGAAGGATGTATCTATCATGGCATCCTTCCTGGGGCGGATGAGCATAAAGTTCTCATGGGAGCGCCTTATGAACCTAAAATTTACTCTGCAGTAGCAGGTGTGACTGAAGTGAAAAATGTTGTGCTCACAAAAGGGGGATGCGGGTATCTCCACGCTGTCATCCAGATAAAGAAACGAACTCCAGGAGACCCTAAAAATGCGATAATGGCGGCATTTGCTGCACATACATCATTAAAGCATGTTGTTATTGTTGATGACGATATAAATCCCCTGGAAATGGATGAAGTTGAATATGCACTAGCAACACGAGTACGTGGTGACACCGACCTGATGGTAATAACGGGTGTCAGAGGTTCATCGCTTGACCCGGTACAGTGTGAAGACGGTACGAATGTAAAGATAGGTGTTGATGCGACCTACCCGTTTGGCCGTGAAACAGAATTCAGAAAGGCAGAGTGGTAAATTAAATGCAGATAGAGGAGGACGACCAGAAGGTCCTCGCAGGGGAATATGGTGAAACCCCTGCAAAGATGCTTGAGATACTTATAGCCCTTGGAAAAGTATTCGGTGCAGAGAGACTTATTCCTGTCCGAAGCGTCCAGGTTAGCGGTGCATCTTACAAGACCATAGGTGAATATGGTCTGGAATGGCTTCAGGGGCTTGATGCTCATGTCGTGGTTCCGACAATTGTAAACCCGGTAGGGATGTCAAGAAACAGGTACCAGGAGATGGGTATAGATTCACGTTTTGTTGAAAAACAGATTGAGATTCTACATGCCTATGAAAAACTGGGTGCAAGTCTTGAATGTACCTGCACTCCTTATTATCTCACAATTACTGATTATGGGGACCATCTGGCATGGTCAGAATCATCAGCAGTAAGCTATGCGAATTCGGTCATAGGTGCAAGGACAAACAGAGAAGGAGGTCCAAGTGCCCTTGCTGCAGGAATAATCGGGAAAACGCCTGAATATGGGCTGCATCTCCTTGAAAACAGGGCCCCTCAGGTTGCTTTCAAAGTAGATGGGTTAAATTCGGCAGAAGATACGTCTCTTTATGGAGGTCTCGGTTTTCTTGCAGGAAAGATTGCAGGCAATAAAATACCTTTATTCTCAGGTATCAGGCCTCAAAAAGACTCTCTCAAGGCCCTTGGTGCTGCCATGGCTGCAACAGGTGCAGTAGCCCTCTATCATATTGAAGGGATAACACCGGATGCCCGAATCTTCAAATACACGAACACTGAACTTGAAGAGTTCACAATATCGAGGGAAGAGATTCTTGCATTGTATGATAACTCACCAGTTGAAGCAGTGGCAATAGGGTGTCCACACTGCTCACCGGACGAACTTATAAAAATATCAGAGATCCTTCTGCAAAAAAAGGTGATAATACCACTATTTATCTTTGTGGCACAGGGAATAATTGAAAAGTACTCGTCAGTTGTCCGGAAGATAGAAATGAGCGGTGCTAAGGTCTATGGGGATACATGCATGGTCGTCTCTCCAATGATGGAGAGATACAAAAGTGTGATGGTGAATAGCGGGAAGGCTCTTGCATATATTCCCAATATGTGTGGTGCGCTTTCAAGGCTCGGGACTCTTGAAGACTGCATCAGTGCCGCATGCGGGGAAAAATAAGGAAAATATTAAAGAAATTTAGTTAAATTTCGAATTATTGGATATGGCGTAGGTTTTAGCGGCAGAATATTCAGAGTCCAGTTTGCCACAACCAGTCTGGATTTGTTTGATATAGGAAGGTATGGGGTTACTTTGTATATGGGAGTAATCAGCTTTTTTATAGACGAAGTGATATTAAGGCCATTCTGAACGATTGAGTATGATTTGTTTATCAGAGTCGTTGTTTTCGTTGGAATGACAATTATTATAGAGCTTTCATGTATATTCTTGGTGGAAGATGTATCTATTGTGTTGACAACTGCAAAATTGTACACAAAATTTAAAGTACTCGTCAATCCAGGCGAAGTGTTCCCTGTCACTTGTCCGTTCAGCGCTTCTATATGTGCATGTTTATCCGCATTGTAGAAAAAAAAACCAGATACTGAAGTTATTGCCATAACCATTACCAATGAAAAAAGAAAAAGAACAAAGACCGTGGATCTCATATATCTCCCTTCAGCCTTTGATACATTCAAGTTATCGGTTTTACATATTATGATGAATGAAAAAAATATTTTAGCAGGATCTATCCTATATCTGAAAAGAGGGTAACAACGTCCTCGTAATCGATTTTTCCGTTTCTGTCAAAATCAAAATAATTTAAAGGTTCGTTATCCCGGATCCAGTCAAGATATTGAAAATCAAGAACTATATCTTCATAATCCTTTTTTCCGTTTCCATTAATGTCCTTATAAAGTCCGTCTTTATCCGGGTCTGTCGGGGGGAGAGCTTGATCAGGTAAAGGCTTTATGTAAATGAGAGTAAGTGGCAAATTATCCTTGTTTTGAGCATTCAGGATATAGCTTTCATTACAGAACCCGTCTCCCCTGCCATTACATTGTTGAGAAAAACCTTTTCCATCTGGTGAGGCCCAATAATTACCTCCTGCATATGGGCCGTTCATGATATTGGGGCCGTTTCGCTTCTCAAAGTTCCATGTAGCATTACTGTCGCCCAGAATCCGTGTGTTCATTGTATTGTTGAGATAGTTATTCACAATAAGCCCTTGTGTCGTCTTATCAAGTGATATTCCTGCCCCATTATTGATATCAATCCAGTTTCCACCCATTGTGATATTTTTAGAGTTCTTTAGTTCTATTCCCCCTGATGATTGCTTTTCGAGAAGGTTATCAGTAATTAGGGCGTCTTTTACGTTTTCAAGATATATTCCTTCAGTCAAAGACTGGCTCTTTCCAACACTTCCAATAATATCAGACATTGTAATAGTGACAGAACTTGAATTAAGTATGGATATACCCTTCGTATTTCCGAAGAGTAGTATTTTATTGATATAACCCCGCTTTAATTTCTCTGCTGATATCCCTTTTGAAAAGTTGTTTACCTTGATATTCATGACTGATACGTTCTGAAGTTCCCTGTTGATGCCCGCAATTTTGACTCCGGAAGTTTGAGAGGAAGTTAAAGGAGATGTCAGATGGTCTATAGTGTGACTTTTGCCATCAAGAATTACGTCAGATGAACGTATATCAAAAAATACAGAGTTGTTTTTTAAGTAAATATCACTCGAGAGCTCGTAAGTGCCTGGTTTTGTTATCACCAAAGGTCCTGAAACATCAATAGCAGCAATACAGGATGTTATAATGAAGAGATTTGCTATAATTATTACGACACTAATTGGATACAATAATCTTGGCATACTGATATTCTCTTATTCAGATTGTATGTTCTTTCAATGTTGAAGAATGCTTGCTAATGGTCAAAGATAAGCAAAGATTAAATCAAAAACCGGCACTGAAAAAGAGAATCAGGAAGAGCATAAACATCAGGAGAAGTCCGAGCGGGATTCCGGCCTTTGCCCATTCACGTGCGGAAATCCCAAGTTTTCCGGCAGCAATAATATTTGGGATGTTCCCTGTAATGAGTATGCCTCCAGAAATCAGGAGACTAAGAATTGCAGCGTTAATCTGCTCTGATGAAAGTGCCGGGCTAATCTCTGCAGCAGCAATTGTTGCATTATCAAGAACCGCGGAAACAATATTTACCCAGTAAATGGCTTGGGCAGGTATTTGGATTATGTATTCAAGAATTAAAGGTTTAAAACCCTCCCCCAGGAATATTAGTGCCATGATGAAGAGATAGACCCTGCCAGCTCTCAACAAAACTTCATTTATACTCCCTTTTTCAACAGTACATTCAAGTCTTGTATCAGGGTTGTGGTGTCGCTGAAAGGTAGCAAAAGCAACAACTCCAAGAAGAAGGATCATAGGAATAATATAGAATCCCAGTCTCTTCAGGAGAAACCAGAAATCAGCATAATATGGTGCACCGGCAAGTTTTGAAACGACTATAGTAGAGAGTGGTTCTCCCAGAGGTGTCAAAGCAGCGCCAAGACCTATTGAAAAACATGCTATGACCGTTATCTTTACCTTTACCTCTTTTTTTATCGGCAGGGCACAAATAATCTCAACAAGCAATATTGCTGCAAGGATTGCGGAAATAACGCTTGATACAAGACCAAGAATGATAATCAGGATTGGTATAATTGCCTTAAGTGAGACTTTATCAATAAGCCGGCTGATCTCTCTCTCTATTACGCTATTGAAGAAGTATATCAGGAATCCGGCTAATAAAACTACCTGGACAATACCCACAGGCATTCCAAAAATATTTGTAATGTTGAGCGGAGTAGTGAGTGCTTCAATTATAATTGCAGTGTTCCATCCCGTGCTTTCTCCTGGCACTGATGCAAAACCGGCAATGGTAAGGGCAGCAGATCCACAGATAAAGAGAAAGATCTCCAGGTTGGTTTCGATTTTTTTTATTGCAAAAGGGAGCAAGAGGACAATAAAAAATATGAAAAGAAGCCCGAGGTTTACAAAAAAGTCCAGGATATCATCACACCCTCAATTGAGCACAGAAGGAAACAAGGTATGCATTCAAGGAATTTAATGAGAATGATTTTATATTGTGAACATTAAGCCTTTTTATATTAAGAGGTTCCCACCCTTGACAGGTTTTGATGATGAAAATATGGATGATGTGGCCCTCGAAATAGCACATATCAGGTCTGGCTCTCTTGAGGAGCGTCGTTTTGCAGTGAAACAGCTATCAAAGGCTGGTTTATCCGTGATACCCATGGTAGTATCTGCATTGTGTTCGGCTGATTCTGACGATGAACGCTGGTATCTGGCATTAGTTCTTGCCAAGGTCCATGATCCAGTCTATCTCATTAATATAATGCAGGAAAACAGGGATCCTGTTGTCAGGAGATATCTCTCTGCAGCACTCGGTGAAATGGGTTATGATGCAGTAGACCCCCTGGTCACTTTGTTCCGGGCAAATGACCCTGAACTGCGAGGATATGCTTCCCTCGCGCTTTGCAGGATTGGCATTCCTGCAATTCCAGCCCTAAAAAGTTTACTCAATGATAAAGACTCTGTTGTCTCTTCCTGTAGTATGCTGACTCTCATGAGAATGGGTGAGACCGGAATTGATACTGCGGTGAAAGAAGGGATAGATTCACCTGACTGATCTACTTTTTTCTGTCAAGTACTGCGTATGGGATATTCCATAAAGATAAATTCCCTCCCGAAGGAAAGGCTAGGTATGGATTGGTCAGAGTCTATGGTTGGGTATCAGAAGAGACTCAATATTGGGTTGGATGCTGCGTATTCTGTTGCAAAATCAGCCCGGTCCAGAGGACTTGACCCACGTACGGAAGTTGAAATACCTGTTGCGACTGACCTTGCAGACAGAGTTGAGGCACTTCTTGGAATTAAAGGTATATCGGCCCGTATCAGGGAACTTGAAGCAACTATCTCCCGCGAAGAAGTTGCACTCCGGATAGGGGATGATTTTGTTGCAAGGAGGTTTGGGAGCACCTCAACAGTTGAGACCCTTGACCATGCTATAAGGACGGCAATGGCAATTCTGACAGAAGGAGTAGTAGCAGCTCCGACGGAAGGAATAGCAAAGGTAAGCCTGGGTAAAAATGACGATGGGACTGAATATCTGAAGATTTTTTATGCCGGACCCATACGGAGTGCAGGTGGTACTGCACAGGCTCTGTCAGTGCTAGTGGGTGATTATGTGCGCCGGGGTCTTGGCCTTGCTGCATATAAACCGCGTGATGAAGAAGTCGAGCGTTACATTGAGGAGATCAAACAATACAATACCGTAACAAAACTCCAGTATCTCCCAAATGATGATGAAATCCGCCTGATTGTAAGAAATTGTCCGGTCTGTGTAGATGGAGAAGGGACTGAAAAGGCAGAGGTCAGTGGTTACCGGGACCTTGCCAGGGTAGAGACAAATGCAATCAGGGGAGGAATGGCTCTCGTAATAGGCGAAGGGATTGCACTAAAAGCGCCAAAAGTTCAGAAACATGTGAAAAAGCTTGGCCTCGACGGTTGGGACTGGCTTGACACATTTGTTGCAGGGGCAATGCCTGCCGGAAGTGATGAGAAGGTCTCAATCAAACCGAAATACAAGTACCTTGATGATCTCATCGGTGGGAGGCCGGTTTTTGCATATCCCATGAGAAAAGGTGGTTTCCGGCTCAGGTATGGCCGGTCACGCAATACAGGATATGCGGCAGCTGGGCTGAACCCGGCAACCATGCATATTCTTGGAGACTTTCTTGCAGTAGGGACTCAGATGAAGATAGAGAGGCCCGGAAAAGCAGCAGGGATAGTTCCTGTTGATTCTATTGAGGGTCCCACCGTGAGGCTCAAGGGAGGAGAGGTCAGGAGAGTTGATGACCCGAAGTCTGCAAAGGAAATTTCCGGTAATGTTGAGTGCATTCTTGATGTAGGGGAATTACTTATCAGTTTTGGGGAATTTCTTGAGAATAACCATCCTTTAGTACCCTCTGTATACTGCCATGAATGGTGGAGTCAGGAGTGTGAAGGTGAGCAGCCTGAAACTGAAGAAGCTGCACTCGCTCTTACTAAAAATGGTGGCTATCTTCACCCTGACTATACATATCTCTGGGACGATCTAACGATTGAGCAAATACAGTCCCTGCACTCGTTTGTTTCAGAAAAAGGGAAATTGGAAGGTAATACGTTAATACTCCCTTATGAACGGGATATCAAGGAAATTATTGAAGAGATCCTTTTGCCTCATACTATCTCAGTAGACAAGATCTGTATAAGTAATTATATTGTATTTCTTGAGTGTCTTGGTCTTAATGGAAATTTAAATCAAAGAAGATCCCTCCCCCCTACAAGTGAATCTGATCCTCTACTCTATATCACTGAACTTTCAGGAATAAAACTCCGTTCAAAATCAGGGACCAGGATTGGCGGAAGAATGGGGAGACCTGGAAAATCCAGGCCACGAAAGATGAACCCTCCACCACATGTCCTCTTTCCACTTGGTGAAGCAGGAGGTTCGAGGAGATCATTTCAGGAGGCAAAGACCTTCACCACTAATGTTTTGAAAGACGGAGGCACTCTTACCATCCAGACAGGACGCAGGAGGTGTCCTTCATGCGGAAAAATTACATTCAGAAATCTGTGTGATTGTAATTCTCATACTGACCCTGTTTTCAGCTGCCAGAAGTGTGGCAGGGAAGGGAGAGGTGAAACTTGTGATCTGTGTGGAATTCCTCTCTCTTCAAGTCAGAACCTAATCTTCAACCTTAAATCTGAATATCTCTCTATAATGGAAAAACTTGGGTTCAGAGAGGAGATGGTACCGCTCGTAAAGGGTGTTAAAGGTCTTACTTCTCGTGAAAAGGCTGTTGAGGATATCAGCAAAGGAATTTTAAGGGCAAAGCATGAGGTCTATGTCTTTAAAGATGGAACTGTCAGATATGATATGATCGATCTGCCTCTTACACATTTCACTCCAAAAGAGACGGGAGTCCGGGTAGAAACCTTGTTGAACCTTGGATATGAGGTGGATACAGATGGTGTCCCACTTACACATGAAGACCAGGTCCTTGAACTTAGGACACAGGATATCCTTCTCTCGGATCACTGTGCCGAGTACCTGATTCAGGTAGCCCACTTTATTGATGAACTTCTGGAAAAGGTCTACTCTCTCCCTCCATTTTACAACGTGGAAAACCGCGATGACCTCCTTGGACACCTTGTAATAGGTCTTGCACCACATACAAGTGCAGGAGTTTTATCACGTATTATCGGTTTTTGTACTGCTAACGTCGGTTATGCCCACCCTTTCTTTCATGCTGCAAAACGAAGGAACTGTTTTTTTGGAGATACCGAAATTGAAGTCTATGATGGTTCTGTCTGGAAAAAAATCCAGATCCGCAGGTTCGTGCTTGAGAACTTTGATCTTGCGAGGCCCGGGTTAGACCGGCTCGGTACATATTATTCAGACCCGGTCCGTCCATACTATACCCGGACAGTCGATACCGGCGGTATTGTGCATATCAGGCGAATAACCTCGGTTTCAGTACATAAAGCACCGGAAGGACTGTACAGGTTTGAGACCGGCAGGGGGAATGTGCTTATTGTCACACCTGACCATGCCATGCTTGTGTGGGATCTCAGTTACCTTAGGAAAGTCCGGGCAATCGAAGTGAATGAAGGGGATTCAGTTCCGGTTTTTGTGGGAAATGCAGTAATCTCTGATCGTATAAAAAAGAGAGAAATAGTACCGGCAACAGAGGAGAGGGTGTTTTGCCTGACTGTTGCAGAAGAACATACAGTTCTTGCTAACGGGGTATTTACCGGCCAGTGTGACGGCGACGAGGACTGTATTATGCTGCTCCTCGACGGGCTCCTTAACTTCTCAAGGGCATTTCTGCCTGAAACGCGTGGCGGGCTTATGGATGCTCCCCTTGTGCTCACAACCCGTATAGATCCAAAAGAGATCGACAAAGAGAGCCATAATATTGATGTATGCAGGTTTTACCCACTTGAACTTTACAAAAAAGCCCTTCTTTACGCCCATCCAAAAGATGTTGAGGCTCTGATTGATCGTGTTGATCACAGGCTTGGTAAACCGGAGTCCGTTGAAGGTTTCTCGTATACTCATGAGACGTCAGATATTTCGCTCGGTCCAAAAGAATCGATGTATACCCAGATGGAGTCAATGCTTGAGAAACTTGAGGCTGAGCTTTCGCTTGCCGAGAAAATCCGGGCTGTAGATGTAGATGATGTTGCAGAAAGAGTTCTTAACACGCATTTTATCCGCGATCTTATGGGCAACCTTTCAGCATTCTCAAAGCAGAAGTTTCGCTGTTCTAAATGTAACACAAGTTACAGGAGGGTCCCTCTTGCAGGAAAATGTTCAAAATGCAACGGAAATATCATACCTACTGTACATGAAGGGTCGGTTAAAAAATATCTTGAGATGTCACGCGATATCTGTACAAAATACAAGGTTTCGCTCTATACGAAACAAAGGGTTGAAGTGATACTTCTCGCTATTGAATCTACCTTTGGGCAACCAAAGGAACAACAGCTGGGACTCGCAGATTTTATGTAGATAAACTCACAATTGTGAATACTTCATACGAGGGAGACTGAAGAATTAATGTATGATCTTAAAAAATTGCGGGCTGAATTTCCAATACTTGGAAAATGTGTCTATCTGGACAGTGCGTCCACATCTCAGACCCCAAAACGTTCCGTTGAAGCGATGGTAGAGTATTTTTATGAATACGCCGCAAACCACGGTAGAGGTGCCCATCACCTTGCACGCAGGACTACAGAAAAGTATGAAGAGACTAGGGATCTCCTGGGGAAGTTTCTCGAAGTTCCTAGAGAGAACCTTGTTTTTACAAGGAATACAACAGAAGCAATAAACATGGTCGCGAGGGGCCTTTGTTGGAAAAAAGGCGATGAAGTTATAACTACAGTGCTTGATCATCATTCAAATATGCTCCCCTGGATGGCTCTTCGGAACCAGGGTGTCAAGGTAAAGGTTGCCCCTCACAAAGAAGGTTACATAACCCCTGAAAGTGTGGCCGAACTGATAACAAAGAAGACGAAAATTGTCGCTGTTACCTGGATGCCAAATATACTTGGGACAATTCAGCCTATTGAGGCTATAGCAAAGATAGCTCATGATGCAGGTATTCCTTTCATATCTGATGGAGCACAGGCAGTAGGGCATATCCCAATTAAAACCTCATTTATTGACTATCTTGCAATACCGGGCCATAAAGGTCTTTTAGGGCCACAAGGGACCGGGGCACTTTATATGAAAGATAATGAGAGCCTTTCATGTTCACTCCATGGTGGTGGAATGGTTGAGAAAGTCACTCTTGAAGAAGTAGACCTCCTGCCACCCCCTGCGAAGTATGAACCCGGGACTCCGAATATACCAGGAGTTATCGGACTTGGCCGTGCAATTGAACTTGTAAATGAGCTTACTGTTCCACTGATTCACTCACATGAGCTAAATCTTGGGAAAAAGATGTGGGACCTGATATCAGGGATTGAGAGAGTGACCGTTTACAGCCCAAAAGGCAGTCCGGTTGTTTCTTTTAATCTTGAAGGATGGCTTCCCAATGCGCTTGCCCGCGAACTTGATGACCGTGCAAAGATATGTGTAAGAAGTGGGATGCACTGTGCGGAGCCACTTGCACGCTCGCTCTCGAATACCGGGACAGTAAGGGCATCTGTCGGATGTTATAATGATGTTGAAGAGGTACAGATCTTTGCTGATACCTTATCTGAAATAGCCGGACAAAAATGATTAACTGATAATGATGCGAGAGATTAAGTGGAAGAGAAAAGAGAAGGTGTAAGGTACTTTGCGGGTTAACCACCTTTTCATGCCTCTCTCTTTTGCGAGGGTAACCAAGAGGCCAAAGGTGACCGCCTCAAGAGCGGTTCTCGCAGGAGTTCAAGGGTTCGAATCCCTTCCCTCGCATTTTTTTTATTTTTGGTATTTAAATGAAAACTGTTTTTGAATCACATGCGCAGCCTGATGATCTCACCACATTACCTGCCTTTATTCAAAAATGGCATGCAAATTACCCACTAATGGGAAATCCACCCAATGCACTTTTTTCAATCCGTGACGATCTCATTATTTACTTGATCGGTGCGATAAGAGATATTCCCTGTACGCCTCCGATGTGCGGACCTGAAGAATGGGATGATTTTATCAAAATTATTGGTTCGCATTTGATAATTCCCTTCATAGCTTCGCATATTTTGTCATGGCATAAAGAGTTCCAGCCACCTGAAAAAACCCTGTCTGTTTTTAAAAATGCCCTCTTTGCAGGTACAGCCCGAAACATTTTTATGGGAGATCAGATTCGCCAGATCCTATTGAAGTTTCAGGAAGCAGGAATTCCAGTTCTGCTGGTCAAAGGTCCAGCTCTTGGAAGAACGATATACCCTGACCTGGCAATGCGCCAGTCGACTGATATCGATCTTCTAATTAGACCAGATGATTTTTTACATTGTGAAAAGGTGATGGGAACACTCGGGTATTCCAGTACTGCCCTTACATACCACATTTCCCGCTATGCGTTCCACCACCAGGCATTTTTACCTGAAAAAATCGGAGTAATGGTTGAAATTCACTGGATGGCAGACTTTGGCTTTGGATATTTTCCAGAAAACTGGTTAGATAATTCCCTGAAAAGAAAAATTCATGTCCAATCCAAAGATCTTATCTTTGATACCCTGCATCCCGAAGATCATCTCCAGTTCCTGGTGTTCCACAATGTTATACTTCATAACCACCGGCGACTGGACTGGATAGTGGATATTTCACGATTGATACGGGATTTCACTATAAATGACGACTGGAAATCCCTCGAAAGATCTTCAGTTACACATCATACCCGAATTCCTGTTGAGATTGCTCTCAAAGAAGCTATTCTCTGGTCTGGAAATACTTTACCTTCAAAATTTTCCGATTTCTCGACATGGCCTTCTCCATCAGAATGGGAAGAACGAATGTGGAAGTATGCTGCAATTCAGGAGACCTCATTTCTCGCAGTATTCCATCTCCGTTTGAAAAGGTTGCCCGGATTTGTAGAGAAACTGAAATATTGTGGGCGTTTTATCCTGCCTCCTTCGCATCTGATGATCGAATATCGACGTTCAGAAAGCAGTTGGGATCCTTACCTTGCCCATATCCGGCGCTGGTGGAGTTTTATTGATTACCTTTGAGTCAGGATACCAATGGGTCTTTTTTAACCTGATATCTGAGTAAATCGTTTAAAATAGTGATATTAATGACCCAGTTCCCTTAAAAATCTAATTTTCGGAAGAGGAGGTTTTAATGTGGGCAGTTGAGTTCTATCTATGAAAAGAGAGAATGGTGATCTGATCATCCAGGTCATCCTAATGGTATTGTAATCTCCAATCAAACGATTACCTATGTATAATTTTAAGAAAAATGAATATCGTGTAGAAAATAGTACATATCTAGGTCTCATTATATATGCGAAGCAACATCTGATGATGTGCACAAAAACTCCGACTGGATTTTTACTCAATATGATATAATCTATTTTAGCGAGTATTGACTTCCGGGCCAGAAGAAACGCCTGAAGAATCCTCCCGCTTGTTCCACCTGTTACTTTCCATGTTCCGGATGTTCTTGATACCGCTATTACTCTTCCTATAATTTCACCTGGCAATACAAGTTCAGGGTCAGGAGCAGGGTTATTGTCCCCTCGTGTCTGAACTCCGTTTTCAGATATGCTAACAATTCTATGGATTATATGGGTCTCTTTGACAGGAGAGAAAAAGTAGATTACATCTCCAACCTTAAATGGTCTCCTTCCATATGGAACCACCTCTAAAAGATCAGAATCCAAAAAGGAAGGATTCATGCTTGGGCCTGAATAAATAACCGGAATGCTCTGGTCATTAAATATGTTACTATTTTTATCTATATGCTTAATCTGTGAAAATAAAGGAGCAGGATGTTTTGGAACTTCTGTTTTTTTAAGACTCTGAAAAATCCCTTCCCAATAATTCCCAGATAAACTTATCTGAAGAATCTGGACTGGTATCGACAGTATTAGTCTTTCTATATGAGGGAAACTCATTTTCAGGATAGCTTCAATACTATCAGAATGCAGTTTTCCAATCCTTGGAGTTAACATAACCTGTCGTATTGACTCCATGAGAAATGCAGTTGCATTTACCTTTGATAGTGGCTCAACATTATCAATTTCTGAACGCTGTAAGAAAAATATGGATGAGAGGGGCACTGCCTCTTCAACATTCCAGTCTCCACCCGAACCACCATCGAGAAAACGGCTCCATGTGGGCCATGGATGAGCAAGATATCTACCCTCATCTGTCTGTACGACCATGGTAGCATCATCACTCAATGCATCCCATGATTCTGGAAGCCGATTGCATGCGGTTGTTTTTCCTGTCCCTCCCGGAGCAGCAAGAATAAATCCCTGTCCCCCATGCCTTATAAGCCCACCATGGATAAGCATACCTCCGCCGGGTATCATCTGTGCAGCTATGTACCTTGCGAGTTCGGACATCTGAATTTCTCTAATATTTGGGTTTGTCCCTGGAAGGAGGCAGCAAACCAAAGGCCCGCCATTTTTAAGGTTGTTAATCTGAAACTCTTTTTTATCAGATACACAAACAAAGATCTCCCGCCCGACAGTCCCTGGTGAGAGATGCATCACATCTGACATCATGTTGACTATTTCTGCAGCCTGGTTGTCGGTTGGATGAAGAATAAATTTCTGACCGTCTGCAAATCCAAGGCTGAAAAAGGGTGAGGAAAAAATTACATTTTTTTGCATCAGAAGATCTCTAGAACAAATTCAGGAATAAGGTCACTAAGATATTTGATAATATCCTGCTCAAGGGTATCAATGTCAGGACAGTTTGAAAAACAGCCCTTCAAATATGATATAATATCATTGATGCTCCTAGGCTCATCAATGAATCTCCAGATTAAAAGTCCTGAATGGTCAATGAGTACTGTATTATCGGTGTCAGGGTTGAATAAGAGAGCATAGTCATCAGACTCGACTCTGCATGATATATCAGGATTAACAATAACCCGACCTGAGATCATGGACGTCTAAAAAATAAAAATTTTTTGTGATTCATCTATAATACACCTATAATTGTTGTATCACTGTATTACCAGAATTGATGGTAGCGTTGATCCCGTCTTAAGATTAGCTTTTAACGTCATTAGAACCGTTATTACACTCAGTACCAATACTCCCGCCGCTCCCCTTGTTCAGGTCATAAATCTTCGTGACTTGTGGGGGTTGATATTCAGGTAAAACATCTTTATCGATAGGCATATGTATCTGTATACCGCACTCACGGATAAACATTTTGCAACAATTCAGTTCTGCCAAACATTTATCCCGTCCAAACACATGTAAACAAATTTAAGTGCTTCATTGTTGAAATTATCATAAAAACTGCTGTATACTATCCAATTTTCCTTATGCACCCGCAAATTATAAAGTCTATATAATTTGCTTGTCATCAATGCCATTCCTTAACCAATAACATATGGAATTTATTTTTCAATATATGGATCAGATTGAATTTTAAACATTTCAGCGTATCGTCCGTTTAATATCATGAGATCAGTATGTGAGCCAAATTCAATCAGTTTTCCGTATTCGATAACATAGATTCGATCTGCCATTTGAACGGTAGAAAAGCGGTGACTGATAATAATAGCGGTTTTATTCTGAATAACCTCCCTGAACTTTTGAAAAATCTCTGCTTCGGCAAGAGCATCAAGCGAACTTGCAGGTTCATCGAGAAAAATAAATTCAGCATCCCTGAAAAAAGCCCGGGATAATGCAATTTTTTGCCATTCACCAGTGCTTATATCATGACCCCCACTAAAAAATTTCCCTAACACCGTCTGGTAACCGTTTGGAAGTCGTTCCACTGTTTTGTCTGCTCCTGATTTATGAGCAGATTTTTCAACGTTTTCCGGACCATCCGGACGCCCGATATCCCCTACCCTGATATTATCTTCTATGGTCAGTTGGTACCGAATATAATCCTGAAAAAGTACTGATAGCCGCCGTCTCCATATTTCTGGATCAATGTAGTTAAGATCTATATTATCAACTGTAATAGACCCGGAATCAGGAAGATAAAGTCTACACAGCAATTTAATAAGAGTGCTTTTTCCAGCACCATTTTCGCCTACAAAAGCAATTACTTCCCCTTTCCTGATGGTAATTGAAATGTCCTCCAATGCCGGGGTATGTGCTCCTGGATAAGTGAAACAAATAGAATTTAATTGAATTTTCTCTATCGAGTCTTCAGGGAGTGGTATTGGGTTATCGGGTGCTCTAATTAATGGTCTTATATCAAGAAACTTGAAAAAATCCCTTAAAAAAAGATGGTCCTCATAGAGCGTATTAAGACTTGAAAATATAGTCTGAATGTACCCTACACACATCTGAAAACCCATAAAGTAAATTACCATGTCACCCAGGGTTATCTTTCCATTAAGTGTCATAATTGCGATGACAGTAAATGAACCAAACACTGCAGCAGTAACAAAACCCTGAGTAATTACCTCCCAAAATGCTTTTGACCGGGAAATTGCTAATTTTGAGATCCTGATTAAATCCTGAGTGCTGTTGTACAACTCTCTGAAGAATGTTCCGAGGGAAAAAAGTCGGTTCTCTTTGGCATAATGTGAATGCGTGAGCATGATGTGATAATAAAAACTTTTACGGTTCAATTCAGTTTGATCTTGTTTTAGAAAATATAGTTGCCTTGAATACCATAACCTGACAATCATGGCTGGAACCGCAGATGCGATGAGAATAATACCTGCAAGGGCTGAGAATGAAAGGATGAGAGATCCAACAGCAATGATAGAGATGCAATTTTGAATAATCAGCACCAGATCATTTACTATCTTTCCCGGTCGGGAGGCTCCTTCAGTCTGAGCCCTGTGTAAGGTATCCTGATATTCTGGGTTTTCATAGTACGCGAGATCAAGTGCGATAGACTGGCTATGAATGAGATCAGAGATCCCATCTGTCATCTCAAGAGACTGGACTTCAGTCACATAAGTAGAAATTGCTCTAAAGCAAGCAGTGAGAAGCGATATAACCACTGCTGCAATGATAACAATAAAAAGTTCTGTTGAAACAGCTGTTTTATCACTGGCAGTGATTCCGGCAGTAACCGTATCAACAAGGAGTTTGGTTATATACAGGGATGCGAGTGGTAAAAGACCGAGAATTATCATAAGAAAGATGTTTGCAATTGTCCACCCGGGCGTGAATTTAAAGACTAGTCTTATTGCCCGTGGAATTTCGGCTTTTGAAGATGTCAGCATCTCATGGAGATTAAATTCTGAATGTGGTGAATTTCCCATATATTGCAGAACAGGTCGTCCTCTGGAAAGATAAGTACTTCATATAAATGACAGCTGTACATTAAAGTGATATCCGTGAATTATGAAATCAGGTCACATGAAAAATTTAATAAAAACCCTTCTGTAATGTCACATCTAACCTTTGATGACAATCTAGTGCTCGTAAACGGAGATACTGGTAAATCTCTCGTACTGAATAAATCAGGAAAGGTTATCTGGAACTTGTTAGATGGCAAATTAACACAAGAAGAGATAGTCGCGCAGGTCTGCAAAGAATTTAAGAACGTACCGGATTCGGTTGCACAAGATGTTAATTCAGTGATTTTAACACTTTCAGCAGAGGGTTTTATTGACACTTTGTGATCTACCTTATCCTGATTCTGGTTCTGTAATGACAAATGACCTTAATCTGCCTGAAGGGGTCCCACCATTAAAATCCTTATATGTTTACCTCTCATCAAGTTGTAATCTTCGTTGTAGGCATTGTTGGGTTAACCCAAAATTTTCAGGAAAAGAGAAAGCGGTTTCTGGTACAACTGTTGATCCTGATGCTCTACATAAAGCAGTCATCGAAGCGAAGTCACTTGGTCTTTGCACAATTAAATTAACCGGTGGTGAGCCAATGCTCCATCATCAGTTCCTGAAAGTCGTTGATATGTTATCTTCCGAAGGGCTTTTTCTTTCTATGGAGACAAATGGGACACTCATTACACCAGATATTGCCCGTTATCTTAAAGAAAAGACGAAGATGGGTTTCATATCGGTGAGCCTCGATTCTCCTATTGCTGCTGAGCATGATGCTTTTCGCGGGGTAAAGGGTGCCTTTCACAGAACTATTTCCGGACTTGATTCAATTGTTGATGCTGGATATACCAACTGTCAGGTCATCATGTCTGTTCACCTGGGAAATATGGGGCGAATGAAAGAACTTGTCATGCTCGCAGCTGAACACAATGCTGCTTCCGTTAAGTTTAATCCGGTTACTGCTGCCGGCAGGGGTCTTAATATGTATGAGAATGGAGAGACGTTTGACCTTGAAGGGTATCTTGCACTTGGCTCATATGTCAATGATAAGCTCAGGCCAATATCTCCAATTCCGCTAATTTTAACTTTGCCCATGGCTCTTACGCCATATAAAGAGCTGTGGAGGACAAAAGGAAAAGTATGCGATTGTGGTGTCAGTAGTATACTTGGAATTCTGGGAACAGGCGAAGTAGCTCTCTGTGGCATAGGTGAGACGATTTCAGAACTGGTTTACGGACTTCTTGGAAAAGACAGTATCAGGGATATATGGATTTCTCACCCTGTTCTCCTAAAGTTGCGTTCAGATCTAGCAAATATTAAAGAATATCCTGGAATTTGTGGCTCATGTATCCATGCACAGTCCTGCCGGACTGGTTGTGTAGCTGACAACTATGTTAATGGAGGGGCCCTCGTCTCTCCTCAGAGACTATGTAATGAGGCTTTTAATAAGGGAGTATTTCCGAAGAACAGGCTCCGATAGTGAATTTGAAAATATTAATGATTCAATTTTATTGAGATACCCAAGACCAAAAATGGTTATTATTGAAAAACAAAAAAGGTTGCATGATGATTTGGTGGTGATCGGACCCACATCGTTATAGATGGGTGGTAATCAAGTTGTGTGCTCTCCAGAACCGTTTCCACAAGGTTGAAAACCACTTCCGTTGTTCAGGTCATTAATCTTCATAACTTGTGGTGGCTGGTATTCAGGCAAAACATCTTTTTTTTCAGACATAAATGTATATATATCTCATTCAAATAAAAGCATTTCGAAATATATCCCTGTCTATCAAACTTTCATATCTATCCGTGATAATTCAGCCTCCCATTTTCCAGGGAATCTGCATCTATCTCAAACCCGATAAAACCTTGTTCTGAAAGTGCCGAGATCAGGGAAGTAACATCAAGAGAGACATTATCCGGAACATTTTTGAAGTTCTCACAAACCTTTGCAACTATCTCCATCTCAGTCCTTTTGCCATCAAACAAACTCCAGATAAGTTTCCCTGTACTATTGAGTGCAAGTGATGCGCCTGTATCACAGTTTACAAGAAGAATATTGTCATCAAAGATAGGGCGTGAGAACACAGAAGGGTTTTGGATGGGTTTATTATAGTTTATAAGACTGCCATTCACCTCTATCTTATAAAGATATGTCTCTTATTTATAAATTACTCGCCGTATCTTTTACTAATTTTACCAGTTGTTCCGTCTTTTCATTGATATCATTTTTTGTCATCATTACTTCACCAATAACCGTCAGCCCTTTTTCTTCGACGGCTTTTTTAAGTATTCTAAGTGACTCTCCGGGTTGACCTCCGCATGTGGCAAATATTATTGCCTTTTTTCCTTCACCTCCTTCTAATGCATTAACAGCTGCGTTAATAACTGGCGTTGTTTTCCATGCCCAGACGGGTGTCCCGATAATAACAAGGTCGTAGGACGAAATATCAATTGACTCATGGTCTATACTGTCTTTCTCTCCTTTTCTGGCTCGTAAGCATCCCTTTGTATAAGCAGTCAGTTTTGAGTATTCGTTCAGGGGTTTAACCTCGAATAGGTCAGAACCTGATTCGTTCTTAAGTTTTATGCAGACGTTACGGGTTACCCCGGAATATGAATGAAATATACAACAAATTTTCATAATTATTTCCTCTATCTTATTTACACTCGATTTTAATATTCTTTCAGTTTGATTTCGTTCCCTCCATGTGGAAATTCGAGAAATAATTATGCAAAATAAATAAATGAAAAAAAAAGAATTTTTCAATTACTTTACTTCTTTGTCATTGTTGTGTTTACAACAACAGATGTAGCATTGCGGGTCACGTTTCCAGTACTCACGTTTGACATAAACACTCGTCCGATTGTCCCAAAATTTGAATTACTGACTATCTGTGTCTGAGGTTTCAACTGGTCCCCACCTCCAATGAATATACCCCTGTTAATTGTTGGTAAAACTGGCGTAGAAGCGGGCTGATTCTGGACTGTCCGCCCACCCGTATTATCTCCAATAATTCTGTCAACAGGTAAATTAAGGGTTGGATACTGTTGACTTGTGATTTGTGGAATAATCTGGATCGTCTTATCAGGGTATTCAGGAGTAGCAGCGACAAAAGTGTAACCTATAGTGTAAATATTGCAACTGGCTTCCCCAAATTTATTCACACAGTTCTGTAGACACACTGTTTTATCATTTCCAGTTAACCCAGTGCACATATTCTGGCAGTCAGGGCATGAAACCGGTGAATAATATGTATTGGTCTCACATTCACTTCCATAAGATGCCGAGCATTTCTCTCTGCACTGGACAAAAGCATTTCTGTCATTTTTTACACTTAAATTCATAGAACACTGATCCTGGCATTGAAGACAATTTAGAGGTGTTACCGGGGGGTTCAGGCAGGTCCCATGGAGTGCCAGGCAATATTGCCTGCAAGTCCTATACAACTGATTAGGCAGGAGATCGCGATCGCACTTAATATAACAATCCTGACAATCTACTGGCAATGATAACGTTTGTGGTTTAAATCTTATCGTCGTTGGAAGTGTGGTTGGATACTGTTTTTTTGTGATTTGTGGAATAGTCTTGATTGTTTTTCCAGTGTATTTAGATGTTACTGTGGCAATCGTGTAATTCAAATAATTGATATTGCAACTAGCGTCCCCGAATTTATTTGCACAGTCCTGCAGACATGTAGTCTCGTCATTTCCTGTTAACCCAATACAGTTATTCTGGCAGTCAGGGCATGTAAGAGGTGTCCAATATTTATTGGTACCACATTCACTTCCAAAAGTTGCAGAACACTTCTCCCTACACTGAGCAAAAGCAAATCTGTCATTGTCTACCATTGAGTGTGCATTACATTGATTGTTGCATTGAATGCAATTTTCAGGAGTTATCGGAAGGCTCTGGCAGGTACCGTAGACAAATTCGCAATATTCTTTACAACCGGCATATGCGGAATAATTGACGGCATTTAAATCACAGTTGTTATTGCATTTTTGACAATCTGATATCACAGTTATCGTTTGTGGCTTCAATATTTTCATCGTTGGAGTTGCCAAGGTAAGATTTAATCCTGAGATTTTACCTATGTTGTTCGCAACCAGTGTCGGGGGTGCTCCCGAAACTACTGCCGGGATAACCATTAACATGCATATAAAACATACTAAAAACAAAATTGAATTTCTTTTCATCTCAATCTCCCTCTTGAAAGGATATCGATATTATTCCATACCCGTTAATAAACTTTTCTGGAAAAAGGGAACAGATTATAATTATTCCAGTTGAATTTATATTTTACCATGAGCTTTTGCGAACAACAATGTATAAATATATACATAACACACCATAATGTATGCAGACGAAAATACTTCTTGAAGAAGAGGAGATCCCAAAGAAATGGTACAATATCCTCCCTGACTTCCCTACTCCCCTTGACCCTCCTCTCCACCCGGTCACTCATAAACCCGTTGGGCCTGATGATTTATCCGCGATATTTCCAATGGAACTGATTAAACAGGAGATGAGTCCACAGAATTATATCGATATTCCTGATGAAGTCCGCGAGATCTACAAGTTATGGAGGCCTTCCCCCCTCTACAGGGCAAGACGCCTGGAAAATTACCTTAAAACACCTGCGAAGATATTTTACAAGTGGGAGGGAGTAAGCCCGGCCGGAAGCCATAAACCAAACACTTCAGTTCCTCAGGCCTATTATAATATGAAAGAGGGAATTAAAAGGCTTGCAACTGAGACCGGAGCCGGGCAGTGGGGTTCGGCCCTTGCACTCGCAACCCAGATGTTTGGAATGGAATGCACTGTATACATGGTACGCTCAAGTTATACCCAGAAACCATACCGAAGAATGATGATGGAACTCTGGGGAGCAAAATGTCTTCCAAGCCCAACCACTACAACGAATTCTGGCAGGAATGTGCTTGAAGAGAGCCCTGACACGCCCGGGAGTCTTGGAATTGCAATTTCTGAAGCGGTTGAGGATGCTGCGACACACAATGATACAAATTACGCCCTTGGTTCTGTACTTAACCATGTATGCCTCCACCAGACCATTATCGGGCTTGAGGCAAAGCTTCAGCTTGAGAAACTGGATCTTAAACCAGATACTATCATAGGCTGTGTTGGTGGCGGGTCAAATTTTGCAGGTATAACATTCCCGTTTGCAGGGGAGAAGATGAAAGGTAAGATGCCGGATGTTGACCTTATCGGAGTGGAACCGAGCGCCTGTCCGACACTTACAAGGGGACTTTATACATATGACTTTGGTGACGTTGCCGGACTTACTCCTCTCCTGAAGATGTATACACTTGGACATAGTTTTATCCCGCCTTCTCTCCATGCCGGAGGACTCAGATACCATGGAGATTCACCAATTGTATCAAGGCTCGTCCATGACGGGACTGCAAGAGCTGTATCTTACAACCAGACAGAAGTATTTGATGCAGCTGCAATTTTTGCAAAGACGGAAGGCTTTATCATTGCACCTGAATCGTCACATGCAGTGAAAGGGGCAATTGATGTTGCACTTGAGTGCAGGAAAACAGGTGAAGCAAAGACAATTCTCTTTAATATGTCGGGTCATGGAAACCTTGACATGTCCTCGTATGATGATTACCTGAACGGACGGCTTGAAGATGTAGAAATTTCGCAGGTACTCCTGGATGAGGCGTACAGTAAAATTCCTAAAATTTAATATATTTTTTTGTTATTAGGGTTTCCTGCGGAGTATAGTTTTGAGGTAATCCTCAGTTGCGTGAAAGACCGGGTCAACCTTGTTATGCAAACGCATGAGTGGAATAATTTTGGTCCTGACTCCCCTCCCCCAGCTCTCTACATATCCGTAATCTCTTAAAATTTCGACTATAAGGGAATTTCGCGGAGACCGTTGACCGGCTACCATCTTTTATATCAACAAGAAGTAGTGAGATCAATAATCAGGCATTTAGCCATTTTCTCTCCCAATCACCTTGGAATTATCGATTACTTCTAGATTGGATCCGCAGTAACGGCTGGAAACTTATTGGAAAAAATGGTGTCCTGATTATTGATGAGTGTGGCACTCCAAATCCGGTAGAAAGTCAGTGGGAGTCCACCGTCAGTATTGTGGGAATCTGGGGAAAGTTGAAAACTGCCAGGTAGGAGTCTTTCTTGCTTATGTAAAGCAGGGTGCCCGGATATTACTTGATTTTCGTCTTTATCTTCCATATTGTTGGATTGCTGATCAGAATCGATGTGATGAAGCAGGTATCCCTGAAAGTGAACGAGTGTTTCGAACAAAATCTGAGCTCGCATATGAAATGATAGTTCAGGCAGTTCGAACAGGAATTCGATTTCGACATGTCTGCATGGATGGGTTTTATGGTACAAAACCATGGCTACTCACCCGATTAGAACAGATGAAGATACTTTTTGTCGCTGACATCAAGGCAGATGAACATGTATATTGTAGTGAACCCAAATATGGAATTCCATCCCATAATGGAAATAAAGGGAGAAAAAAGTCCAAGGTTGTGGTCACCAATACGAGTTCAATTCGTGTAGATAAAATTATTGAAAAGATCACTAAATGGAGAATTATCCGTGTTCGAATTTCTACAAAAGGATTTTTGGATGTAAAATTTTTTGCAATCCGAGTTTGGAGAATCGACAAAGAAGTCCAAAAACCTCTCCCTGTATGGCTTCTTATTCGCAAGGAACTCGATGATTCAGATGTGAAAT
>CAIYHQ010000051.1 GCA_903926075.1 uncultured Methanomicrobiales archaeon | reverse complement strand
TGTGAAAATGACCAAATTTAATGGCTATCTGACAAATTGAGCTAAGTAACTCATCTTGGTCCTTAGTTCGGATAATAGCCTGATTGATTTGACTTAGAATTGAATAAAGACGATTTATGTAAAGAAATTTGTCATCAGCTCTTTTCCTGAATGTTGCTGATCTGATCTTATGTGAAAGCTCGGCAAATTGCGACTCGGGTTCACCACCTTTCTGGAGATAGAAATCCGCTCCGTTGTTAATCGCTTGAATTACTACCTCTTCCCGCCCTTTACCGGTAAACAAAATGAATGGAATCTTTCCAAACCGTTTCCTTACTTCATCAAGGAACTCAATGCCATCCATTTCAGGTATCTGATAATCGGAAATTATGGCATCGAATTTTTCATTTTCAAGGAGGCCTAATGCAGCAATCGCTGAATCAATAGTTGTAACAGAAAATTCACCTGACTCCTCAAGGTAAAGTTTCGCGATTTCAAGGAGACCAAGTTCGATATCGACATAGAGAACATGGATAATATCTACCATCATGTACCATTCCTATCACTTTTGCCAGGTTTGCATACCGCTTCCAGAGTACTGGACCGTGTGATATCTTTTATCAAAAGAGAATGTCTTGTCTTGTTCTGATTGTTATCCATGCGGGGGCTCGATCTTATTTCTTCCATAGTTTCACCTGGTGTTGGTGACAGGTAAGTGATAATTTCCAATTTTTATATCTAGCGCAACCCTTTCAGCGTTTGGGGATCCCTTTACATTTCGTCTGAAGCACTATTATAATGATGATCGGGGTATGCACGTTTAAAGTTTGCGCAGAGTGGATGTGAGACTATTCCACCTCATTTATCTCTCCGAGTGATACCTGGGGTGGTTGAAGCATAACCGATACGAAACCGGGTTTGACTTGAAGTGATCTACAACAAATGTAGTAACACCACATTGTTGCCTGGTAAAGTAACCTGTCGGTTGACACTGTGGTTCTATAATGTCTATCCCAATTTAAGCCATCTGGCGTGTTATCCCTGCAAAATGCGAATTTTTTTTTTTGCCATTTCACTTTATTGTTTGTCTGCTTGCGCATACTTTTTTTCCTTTTGATTTCGAAATAGACTCGCTTCCATTTTTTTTAGTAACATATTTATATCAGATTCTCATATGCTATGTCAGGAAAAAGGTACGATTGATAGAACATGGCACTATTCGTAGCATATGATCAAAAAGTTGAGGTCAATGGTGAAACCGTTCTCTCTGTGATGGACGGACTTGGGACCTTTAAGGATACTGCTATAAGAATGCTCAACGAATCAGGTATTGAAAATCCAACTCCTGGTAAATGGTATTTACAACAGAAGTGGCTAAATTTTTTTAAAGCACTCTCTGGAAAAATCGGCCCTTCTTCACTTAAACTCGTTGGAGAAGCAATACCTAATAACGCTAAATGGCCACCCATGGTAAATTCTATCGAAACTGCCTTGAATTCAATAAATGTAGCATACCATATGAATCATCGTAATGGCGAGATAGGTGATTATTCATACGAAAAGGCAGGAGATAGAAAAGCGATTATTATTTGTTCTAATCCTTATCCTGATGCATTTGATCAGGGTATTATTGAGTCTGCTGCAAAAAAATTCTCTAAACCTAATGAAAGAGCATCAGTTAAGATAGATGCAACTAAAGAGACACGTACAAAAGGTGGGAACACAACTACATATTTAGTGAATTGGTAAAACATTACCCACAAATTCCCCACCTCTCAATATGCCCTAACTTAATGAGTAAAGAACACACTTTTTCATAATTCTTCTTTGCTCCGGTTAACTCGCTTCACTCCCATAGCGCCAGTTTCCATTAGGCACCGTGATCTCGAATCGTGCACCCTTCCCTCGTTCGCCAGTCTCCTGTATTGTCATTCCAGTAATTGCAAGAATTTCCCTGATCAGGAAAAGGCCAAAGCCGGTGTTCTTCCCGTAACCCTGCTGAAATATCTTCTCCTTCTCTTCAATAGTGACACCGACTCCATTATCTGCCCAGATTATCCGGATGTCATTATGTTCAGTGATGGCCGATACATGAACCTCTGTTGCAGTCTCTCCATGACGGATTGTGTTATCTAAGAGGTTATGCAATACCTTTTCAAAGAGTGGGTCTGCAAATATCTGGAGAGTTCCTGTTTCAGCAAAAATATGAATCGAGGGGGTACTCGTTAATGTAATCATATTCGATAAATTAAGCCATTTTGGTGAGTTAACACCCAGATTCTGATACTCCTTCGTAAAATCTATCTGGTGCTCTATGGCCTTTGCTGAATCCTGTATTTTATTCAAGATTGGTTCAATCTCTTCAATAACTTTCAATTTCTTTGCAAACCCCAAAAAACCCTGGATTATCAGAACTTTATTCTTTATGTCATGCCTGGTAATACCGGAAAGGATGTTAAGTTTCTTATTCGCCTGACGGAGTGCATCATCAGTCTGTTTTCGAGAGGTGATGTCGGTGAGGACCAGAAGGAGGGCAGGAGTATCACGGTACTGGATAGGGGCCCCTTGGACCATCACCGAGATCCGGAGTCCATCCAGTGAAAGGACATCGATCTCATAGGGAGGGACATTCTTCCCTTCTTGACAGGCTTTTATCCTCGAGATCACATCATCCCGGAACTCCTCTGCGACATAGGAGATCACGGAAGTGCCGTTCATCTCCTCTATACTGTAGCCCAGTGCATTTGTTGCCGGAGGGTTCACGTAGAGGATCTTCCCGTCAGGTCCGGATACCAAGACGTAATCTGGCAGGTTTTCAATGAGATTACGGTTGAATGATTCGCTCTCCTGCAGTGCCTCTTCTGCACGTTTGCGCTCAGTGATGTCTGTCGCATGGGTAAGATTTAAAATTACTTTTCCAGTTTCATCTTTTATTGGATTAGCTTTCGCGATAAAAAATAAAGTTTTTCCATGTAAAGGAACCTCGACTTCAACGGATTGGGTTACTCCCGTTTCAAACATTCTGCTGTTTGCCATTTGCCTGAAATCTGCATGCTCTTTCGGATAAATATCCCAAAATGTTTTCCCAATAAAATATTCAGGTGTCTTATTAAATGTTGATGCAAATACGAGATTTGTAAATTTATACGCCCCATTTTTATCTACGCAAAAAACAGCATCGCTCGAAGATTCGATAAGCGAACGATATTTCAATTCACTCTCCCGCAGCGTCTCCTCTATCTTCCGCATATCACTGATGTCACTGATAGCTATACGGACTGTGGTCGCCCCCTCACTGTTGGTGAACCTGACCCCCTCCAGACGGGCATGGAAAAGTGAATCATCACCCCGTATGAGGGTGAGATTGCAGATCTGTTTTTCCATTTTACTCATTATCTGCATGAAATACTGAATCCACTTATCAGAATCGGATTCAGTGACAAATTTACGGAATCGCGCTTTTATCAGTTTGCTTCGTTCTACGCCGAGAAGCGTTGTTCCGGTTAGATTCACCTCTATTATCAGTCCCTTATCCGTAAGGGTGAGATAGCCTATCGGGGCAAACTCATAGAGGTCAAGGAACTTATCCCGCGATTCCTCAAGCGCTAATTGAGATCGCCTAAGTTCTTCTGCCTGTGTCTCGAGTTCAACCTGATGAATTCGGAGTTCTTCGGCATTTTTGATCAAAGATTCTTCAGCCCGCTTGCGTTCGGTGATGTCTTTGGATGAGCAGATTGCTGATACAACAGATCCCGATTCATCCTTGACAGGGATAATCGTCGTCACATAATAACTGTCACCATCAGAATGTGGAAACCGAACCTCGATTTCTTTACCTTCCCCGGTGGAAAAGACCGTCCGAAGGGCTGAAAACCTTTTCTCAGCCTCTTCTTTTTGGAACACCTCCCAGATCTTCTTCCCGATTATCTGGTCAACGGACTTTCCTATACCTTCGGCGAAAGCCTGGTTAACGTGACGGTAAGTTCCATCTGAATAGAATGAGAAGATTGGATCCGGAAAATCATTGAGAAGTACACGATGGCGTTCCTCACTCTCCCGCAATGCTTCCTCCCCTCTTTTTTGGGAGACAGTCTGCTTGATTTTGTGCGAGAGTTCGGCGAACTGTGAACCTGGGTCCCCGCCTTTCTGGAGGTAGAAATCGACACCATTATTAATAGCCTGGATGACCACTTCTTCCCGCCCTCTGCCGGTGAACAGGATGAACGGAATCAACCCAAAGCGTGCCCGCACCTCAACAAGGAACTGAATGCCATCCATATCCGGCATCTGGTAATCTGAAACGATGGCATCAAATTTTTCCTTATTGAGGAGATTTAATGCAGCAGGTGCTGAAGAGATGGTTGTAACAGAAAATTCACCTGATCTTTCAAGGAATAATTTTCCGATCTCTAGAAGAACGGATTCATCGTCAACATAGAGGACCCGGATATCACCTGCCATTATATTCTCTTATCTTTCTGATATCACATATCTTTCGGTTTTATGGCGTTTAAAAAATCGACGAGATTATAAAACACCTTCTCAAAGAGCGAGATCTGCAAATCTTGAGACTGAATAGCAACATGGACACATTCTACCAGAATCCACCTAAGATGTTTTGTACCTTTACTGTCCAGAATTGTGGCAACAAGAAAAGACTTATGGACCTCAATTTCCTATCCACATTCAAGGACGCATTCGAGTGTACGAATAAGGACTAGTTTTTAAAAAAGAGCTCCAGGGCTCAAAAAATTAACAGTCTTCATTGCCCACAAAGATCAACCAATGTACAAGATTTTCATAGTTTCGTGTGTGATCTAGCTAGGATCATGTCTGTTTTTTATATGGAAATATCATGCAGAAGTTAGACCAGACAACCCGAACGACCGCAGAAGTACGGGAAAATTGCCATACGCCTGTTGTTACTTTTACCCCGACCGGTAAGCAGATTGTGCTTTTGATTTCCGTACTTGCTGGGTTCCTTACCCCTTTTGATGGTTCAGCGGTCAATATCGCACTGCCAGCAATGGGTGCTGAATTTCACATGGATGCAATCTCGCTCTCCTGGATAGCAACCGCTTACCTCCTTGCTGCGGCTCTCTTCCTGGTACCGTTCGGGAAGATTGCTGACATCTACGGAAGAAAACGGATCTTCCTGTACGGCATTGCAATCTTCACCTTCGCATCCTTTGTGATGACGATGGTGCCCACCACGAACATGCTCATTACGGTTAGGATCATCCAGGGATTCGGCGGAGCAATGATCTTTGGAACAAGTGTTGCAATCCTCACATCCGTCTTCTCCCCGGGAGAGCGGGGAAAAGCCCTGGGGATCTACATCACGGCCGTGTACTTAGGTCTCACGGTAGGGCCATTCTTAGGGGGCATACTTACCCAGTACCTTGGCTGGAGGAGCATCTTCTTTATCAACGTGCCTATAGGGTTCATCGTCTTTATTCTCATCCTCTGGAAACTTGAGGGTGAATGGGCGGAATGCAAGGGGGAGCGTTTCGATCTTATAGGTTCGGTAATCTATGCCTGTGCCCTTGTTGCTGTAATGTACGGCTTTTCCCTCGTTCCGGATGCGACGGGCATTGTTCTGATTGCTGGCGGTATTATCATCGGGATTATCTTTGCCCTGTATGAGATGAGGATTCCCGTACCGGTACTGGACATGCGACTCCTGACAAAGAACCGGATCTTTGCGTTCTCAAACCTCGCTGCTCTCATTAATTACAGCGCAACATTCGCCGTGACCTTTCTCCTGAGCCTTGATCTACAGTTCACAAAAGGGTTCTCCCCCGAACAGGCAGGGCTGATACTCATAATTCAGCCCGCGACCATGGCAGTGATCTCCCCTATTGCCGGGCGGTTGTCAGACCGGGTCGATCCGCAGATCGTGGCATCGGTAGGAATGGCAGGTACTGCCTTTGGTCTTTTCCTGCTTGTCTTCCTTACGGAATCAACCCCCCTGTGGTTCTTCCTTGCCTGCCTGGTAGTGCTAGGTGTGGGTCTGGGTTTGTTCTCCTCTCCAAATACAAATGCGATCATGAGTGCAGTGGAAAAACGGTACTACGGTGTTGCTTCCGGCATGAACGGAACTGTGCGGCTCGTAGGCCAGATGCTCTCAATGGGAGTTGCGATGATGCTTTTAGCCTATTTTATCGGCCCGGCAGAGATTAGTCCGGAGTATTTCCCGCAATTCACCATGTGTCTGCACTATGCATTTGGCATATTCGCTGTGCTATGCATCTTAGGGATTGGAGCGAGTCTTATGAGAGGTGGACGGAATGGTAACAGGCAGATTGGAAAGATGTGAAACGTCATCCATGAAAGAGGCATGGACCTGAAAAGGAGATGAACAAGAATCCTCCCTTCCGGGAGAAAGCGGAATCGTTTGCAAAAAGGCGGGCTATGTTCCAGAAGAATGGAATTGTCCCTGGGCTCGGGGACCTCACCGTTTTTTTTCGAGGTTGCCGAACCGCGGGGTTCATATACATGTGACGGCATTGTCGATCATACCCATGATATAATCGGGTGAAACGGAAACTCAGTTGCTCTCAAACGCATTTCCAGCGAGGATGCCAAAAAAATCGTATCAACGATTTTTCGCCGACGAGCGTTACACACTTTCGGGAGCGAAGGGAGAACCGAAGCGATCTACAACAGATTAACTCGCTTCACTCCCATAACGCCACTTCCCATTTGGCACCGTGATCTCAAATCGTGCACCCTTCCCAGGTTCACCGGTCTCGGTAATCGTGATGCCGGTAATGTCGAGGATATCCCTGACAAATATGAGACTCCCCCTCGAAACACTGTTCTCCTCCTCGCCCCGTAAAAAGATCTGTCCCTTTTTCTCCTGTGAAATGCCGATTCCGTCATCTTCAAAAAATATAGTGGCCCCCTCAAGAGTGATTGTATGCCAGACCCGGATCAATTTGACATGATCACCATGCTTCACCGAGTACTCGAAAAGGCGCTGGTATGCCTTTTCAAGCAGGGGGTCGGTAAAAATCTCGAGGTCCGCTGTTTCTATGCTGTGTTGGATATTCCCAATGGATATATGAGAGAGCCCGAGCACCAACAACATCTTTACGTTCTGCCATCTTGGAGGTTTTGCACCCATATCTTGGTAATCCTTTGAATATTCAATCGTCTCATGGATTGGCTGGATTGCCCGGACACCTTTTTGTATGGTTTCGATAATGTGGTCCTGCCCGGCTAATTGCTTTTTTGCCAGTTCGAGGTAACCATTCAGGACAAAAATCTGACTGGTTAAGTCTTTCCGTGTCAGCTGTGAGAGAACATTGAGCTTTTGGTTCACCCGTAGGAGCGTGTCTTCGGCAAGTTTGCGTTCTTCGAGCAATTTAATTTTAACTAGTGCCAGGTTAATCTGCTTTGCTGCAGATTCAAGAAACTCAATTTCTTCCTGTGTCCACGGTCTTTGTTCCAAAATTTGATTCAGCGTAAATACATGGTATCCATGTCCATCAAAGGCAAATGGATACCAGATTAAACTTTTAATTTTCATCTGCTCGTGCAGAATTTTCCCAGATCCATCTCTGATAAAATGCTCATTAACTGCATTGAAATGACTTTCGAGATATCTTTTTGTTTTCTTTATTTCTGTAAAAGGACTTCTGAACATATCCAGGGAATATTCTCCTTTTGTAGGTGTAATATCCGGATTATCCAGCCTTAACCATTCACACAAACCGGTAATGTGATTCTTCTCAAATGAAACGTCGTAAATTAATGCCCGGTCCAGTTGCAGGGTTTTGCCAATAATACTGTTTGTTCTCTCTAATATATCTTCAGAATTATCGTTGGAAATAATACATTCAGATATTTCGTTTAATGCGGTGGTGAATAATAACTGTTGATCACGGATGGATTCAGCCTGTTTGCGCTCGGTAATATCCCGGACAACCGCTACTATCACCCTTTTTCCCAATAGGTTGACTACATGAGTATTGATCTCGACCGGAATAATGGTCCCGTCCTTTCTCCGGTGCCCGGTCTCGAAGATCGTATGGCCGGTTGTAGAATTTTCTAAAAAAATCTGGTCAAGTGGTTTGCTAGGGTAGTCTGTAGCAAAATCAAGAGGTGAACGCTTCAGCATCTCTTCTCGTGTGTACTGCATCATCCGGCTCGCGACTTCATTAACTTCGATGAATTTGCCCGGCTTACCGTCCGGTTCAACATCATGTATATGAATTCCGTCATTTATGTGATCAAAGATGCCCCGGAACTTTTCCTCACTCTCTGCGAGTGCATCTAATTGGCTTGTGAGTTTTTCTTCAGCGGCAGCCAGTTGCTCATTGGCTGTCATAAATTCCTGGTTCTTTCTTTCAAGATCAATGTTGGAAGTGAGAAGCAATGTCTTTGCAGTATTAAGACTGGCACTCATCTCATTGAACTCCAGAGAAAGATAACCCAGTTCATCGTTGCTGATGGTCTCAATTTTTGTATCCAGATCGCCCGTTCCGATACGTTTCGCTCCTTTCTGGAGTGCAGATATAGACCTGAGCACAGAGCGGTTGATGACGAGATAATTGAGCAGGACAAATACCATGAGCACTACAATCGAAAGTAAAATAATCAGGATCGTTCTCTGCTCAACTGAATGGGTTTCTGCCTTCACAAGTTGCGAAAGTTCAGATGACCTGGACATCAACATCTGCGTCTGTCCTTCCAGTGTGCTCGCAGAAAATTCTTTTAATTCCTGATCAGTAACAGTGGGATCTTTTCCCTCGACTTCACCGGTAACGCGAACCAGATGGGAAAAAGATTTTTTCAGCTCCTTCTGACTGTCGAACATTTGATTGAGTACGGCCTTCTGGGAGAGATCGGTCACTGTCAGTGCCTGAAGTTGTCCTGTTAAAGCAGAATACTTTGCATTCCAGTGTTCAAACGGAATTGTTCCGCCATGGATAAAGTAATCATTTTCCAGGTAGTAGAGATCAAATGAGGACTGTTCAATATCGTCAATGATTTGCTGTTTTTTTTGTATCTCCGAAAGCTGGTTGTAACTGGAGTAGGCCAGGAAAATTATCACAACCGCCAGTAGAGCAAATACTATGAGGCTGATAATTACTTGTGTTTTAATTTTCATAGCACCACAACAATACCTGCTCTCACCGTATGAGAGTAACAGCTGACGGTTTCAGCTTGTACAGGATATCAGATGATATATATTTCGAGAAATCCGGTAAATCTTTCACATCAGTCAGATTCTTGCGAATCCTCCACCGTGTCTCATCATTCATTGACGTGATAAGCGACTGGGAGAGTGTAACTGAAAAATGATGATTCAGCCAGTCCTGCTCCATATACTGCTCATCAAAATTAATCTGCTTTCTCGCAATTTTTTTTGCCTCTTCCGGGTGGGAATTTACATAGGTCTCTGCTTCAAGAACCGATGAGAGCAGCGCCTCTATAATCTCCCGGTGTTCCTGAACTGTGATCTCATTGCAGACAAGGGAAAAGTACGCATGCTGCCCAAGATTGACCGGCCATACTACTACATTTTCTCCCATCTGCTGTCGCATCTGGAACACATAGGGCTCAGAGGAAAATGATGCATCAATGTCTCCATTGACCGTTGCATTTACCAGTGGCGCTAATTGAAGATTGATTATTTTAATTTTGTTAATTGACAGGCCATTTAATACAAAAAACCTGTCCAGAAAATATTCCCTTATGGAACCCTTTGTGACACCAATCTTTTTCCCTTCAAGATCCTGTACTTGAACGATTCCCCTGTCCCTACGGGCAACGATAAAATTTACATCCGATTCTGTAAGTGTACCGATTACCCTAATATTTTTGTTATTCATTGCGGGGTCAGATATTTCATACTCATTTACAAAAATGAAATCATTCTTTCGATCAACAAGGTTTTGCATGGCGATGGATGCGGAGGGGGGTTTGCTGAACGTGACGTTCAGACCATGTTGTTCGAAATATCGATTGTCCTTTGCGACAATTAAAAGGGTGGAAGCGGCGTTTTGACCCATCCCAATAGTGATATTTGTTAATGTAGTATGAAGGGATTGCTGCACGGACTGGAAGTACCAGACTCCCCCCCCAATAAGGATAACCAGGATAATAATTATGGCAAAAACCAGGTTTCTTTTCATAATCTCACTCCGGAAATTATCATCTGTAACATTTGCGGGTAATGATTCACTGGGGTTGGTCTGCATACAGCAAAGTTGTATATTTTGATCTTCTTTATTTGTGAGTTATAAATTATTCTACGGGTCTCCTGTATCATAATTCCCGTAATTGCAAGGATTTCACGGATAAGAAACAGGCCAAAGCCGGTGTTCTTCCCATAACCCTGGTGAAATATTATCTCCTTCTGATCAGCTGCTATCCCAACACCATTATCTTCCCAGATTATTTAGATATCGCCTTTACCAGTAAGAACAGATACACGAACCTCCGTTGCAATCTCTCCATGACGGATTGTATTATCGATTAGGTTATACATCACTTTTTCAAAGAGTGGGTCTGCAAAGATCTGGAGAGTTCCAGTACCATCAATGATTTGTATTGAGGGGTTACCCGCTAATATAATCAAATTAGATATATTAACTTCGAGATAGTGGCCCGTTTCATCAGCGATAAAAAGACCATCAGAGGCATTATCAATGTAACTATGGAGACGTTCCTTGCTCTCTCGCAACTTATCTTCAACGAACTTCAGCTCGGTTATGTTAATGATAGTGATACGAACTGCTATCAAACCCTCACCATCGATGAGCTTGAACCCTTCCAACCACGCAGGGAAAAGTGAACCATCTGCCTGTATGAGATGGAGGGTGCAGGAATGTTTTCCTCCATGTTGCCGAATATTTACGAAATACTGGTCCCATGCGTCAAGACTTTCTGGAGCAATGAAACGTCCTAATCCATGGTTGATCAGTTTATTCCGTTCAACTCCAAGAAGCGTCGCACCAATGAGGTTCACCTCCTTGATCAGTGTCTTGTCGTTTAGCGTGAAATCGCCGATTGGTGCAAATTCATAGAGGTCGAGGAACCTATCCCGAGACTCCTCGAGTACGAGATAAGACTGTTTGAGTTCTTCTGCCTGTGGCTCGAGGTCGGCCTGATGGAACTGGAGTTCTTCAGTTTTCCTATGTAAATCTTCTTCAAGCCGATAGCGTTCAGTAATATCCTCAAAGATTGAGTATATCCGGTACGGCATATTCTCCCCTGGCCTGAACTGGGGCAGGTTACTGACATTAAGCCAGATTATTCCCTCTTTTCCGGGATTCGAGATGCCCATTATGACATCCCTGACTTCCTTTCCAGTCCGCAATGCTTCCTCCGCTCTTTTTCGGGAGGTGGCCTGCATAATTTTATGCGAGAGTCCGGCAAACTGTGCGTCAGGCTCGCCTCCTTTCTGAAGGTAAAAGTCAGCTCACTATTGATTGCCTGGATTACTACTTCTTCTCTGCCTTTACCTGTAAACAGGATAAATGGAATCTTTCCAAAGGTTTTTCTCACTTCGATAAGAAATTCAATACCGTTCATTCCAGGCATCTGGTAATCTGAAATGACAGCATCATATTTTTCCGAGTTGAGGAGTTCGAGTGCAGCAGGTGCCGAACCGAGGGTAGTAACAGAAAAAAAACAAACATTAAACGGTACGAGTCCCAAAAGTACCGGAATATTTACTCCAGTTTCAACTACTAAAAAAACAAAAAACCAGTCAGTTCCAACATCTCAAATTACGAAGACTGGAATCACGGTTACACCTACCCTTACGAATTTAACCACAGTTGCTAATTTCTTTTACTATAACAATAAAAAGGTCGGACAATTTTTCACGGCTGAAGATGGCCTAAATGAATTAAAAGGCATTGATAATTTTTCAATCCCTCTTTATGGAATGAAATATGGAATCCATAAAGATGATATCCTGATTTTTAATCTCGATGGCAGTTATGACCTTATTGCTTCCGATGGTAGTACCACACATATTCCATCGCCATGGGAGAACCCGCAGTACTATAAGGGGAAATTAGCTGAAAATTATTCAAGTGATAATTACAAAGTAATCAATATTAGTTTTAATTCCTGCCTTGCCGACACAAAAGCCCAGCCTGGAACAACAGTCGGTTTTAAGGAATCATGTGCAAGGGGTGAGGGAAATTCGTCTTCTTCATATTTCATAATTGATAAAAATGCCAATATAACTACCCTCAATGATTTTGTTGTATACTGGAACAGTACGGATAGGAATCCTTTTACTAATATGAAAGGAACCGAAACCTCTGAATTGATAGAATTAATTTATCCTGATGGAACCAGGATTATATATATTGACGACTCCATTAAACCAATTCGGGTGTTAGTAGGGGATTCAAACCCTGCAGAAGTCCTAAAATGAGGAGATACGATTTTAGAGTTTCCAGATGGAACTTATGATCTAATAAAGAATGATCTCACTTTTATTTCCCATATAAATAAGGTAAAAGATAGTATTAGTAGGAAAGTAGGGAAAGTAGGGAGAGTAGGGTGCATAGGGATTTGTAATCCTTCACGCGAACAGTTACCTGATGATGAGTCAGGTAATTATGTACAGGTAAATGTTAGCTGGGTGAAAGTCTGAACCTGGTTAGTTATGGGTCACAAATCTTAAACGTTTTCATTTATAAAATCAGTAAAAAAAATTAAAAAGAACTTTATTATAATAAAACAATTTTTCTCATCATAGTTAATTCATCATGCATTCACAAACGCAAGATATTTTGGAACAATTTGGATTTACTTTCAGTAAAAGTGGTGCACATACAGCTCGGACATACATGTTAGAAGATCTTGAAACATTACTCCAATATGTAAAAGGCACTCAGTCCTCTCAAGGTGTGTACATCCATGCAATCGAAGATGATAATTGTCTCAATAAAAGAACAAAGAAGACCCGAAGCATTACCACACGACATCTTATTGAATTATATTCATTGAATCCCGAAATTGCATTATTTAGAAATCTTGTTTATCTCTGGGATAGAGACCCCGAATGTCATCCCCATATCGCCTTGCTTTGCACTTTTGTCAGGGATGCACTTTTCAGAGTAACTGCTCCATATATTCTCTCATTTAAAAGTGGAGATGTCGTGACAAGAGGAATAGTCGAACAATTCATTGAAGATAAATTTCCTGGTCGTTTTAGTGAAGCAACTTTGAAATCGGTAGCTCAAAATATCAATGGAACCTTGACAAAGTCAGGTCATCTTCAAGGGAAAGCAAAAAAAACACGCTCTCACATAAGGCCCTCACCAGGATCGATTGCGTATGGTCTACTCCTTGGATATCTAACAGGGAGTCGGGGACCGTTACTCTTTTCTACTGAATATATCAAAATGCTTGATTGTTCAGTAGAATCGGCAATAGCTCTCGCTCTGATTGCATCACGTAAAGGTTGGATTGTCTTTAAAAGAATTGGGGTTATAATAGACGTGCAGTTTCCGAATCTTCTAACAAAAAAAGAACAAGGTTTAATCTATGGGAAAGATTGAAAGACTACAGCAATCGTATAAAAAATTTATTGAAATTCCCTGGAAATCTGATATAGCACCTGCTCAAAGAGTTATTTTTTGTGTTTATGATGAGCATGAAGAACGTTCAATCCGGGCTAAAATCGATGAATTCGAATTGGCGACAAAACAAGCAAATCATCGTTGGATATTATTTTCCCTGACCAATACATTTCCTGAGTGGCTCGGTTGCCAAAAATATGCAAAAAGTTACTTCAATAAACCTGATATAATCACACAAATTTTACCTCAATACCCATTGTACATAAAACAAAAGTTTGAGAAATTCATCAATGAAAAATCACCAGATGAAAACACTGTTATCGCACTCTCCGGCGTAGGTTCTCTTTTTGGTCTAATCAAAGTAAAAGAACTTGTAGATATTCTTGCTCCACTTACAAAGGGAAGATTAGTGATCTTTTTTCCAGGGAGTTATGAAGGTAATAACTATCGGCTACTTGATGGATATGATGGCTGGAACTATTTAGCAGTGCCCATAACAGCTAATAAGGAGTTTTAAGGCAGGTATTTGATGATTAACCGTGAAATCTACCAAAAAGATCCCTCAATCCGCAAACTCGTAAATGAGGGTGTTGCGTATGTAAATGATGATAAGACAGAACAGGCCATGGCAGTTCTTCGATATGAACTTGAGACATTCGTCTGTGATGGCCAGTATGAAAGGGGTTTAAGTGAAATTCTTTCGACATATCTTAAGAACATTGGTGCTCCTCAGCAACCAGGTTTCTGGGTAAGTGGTTTTTTTGGTTCAGGAAAATCTCACCTTGTCAAAATGCTCAGGGCACTCTGGGTAGATACTCCATTACCCGATGGATCTACTGCACGAGGAGTAGCTAATCTCCCACAATCGGTTCAGGAAAATCTTAAAGAACTAAGTATCCAGGGAAAGAGGCATGGAGGTCTTCATGCAGCATCAGGAACCCTCGGGTCCGGGGCAAGTGGGAGTGTCAGGCTTGCTCTCCTTCGAATTGTGTTTAAATCAGTAGACCTGCCTGAACAGTATCATCTCGCTAAATTTGTCATGTGGATGAAAAAGGAGAGAATCTTTGAAGAAGTGAGAACTTGTGTAGAGCAGAAAGGGTATAACTGGGAAGAAGAACTCGCAAACTTCCACGAAAAGTTTATGAAAAGACAATGTCCTGGATTCACGGTTCGCCCGATGAAAAACTTATGGCAAGGGCATGCGGTCTTGTGTTTCTTATTAACAAACTTGCGGGTTTTAATCGCGAAATAAGTATTAAGGCCACAGTTGATACAATTGCCGATCTTCTGGTAGAAGATCTTCCTCTAGGGAGCAGTGGTCTTAGAAGTGCTCTCCCAGGTCTTCTCAATAAATGTGAGCTCCTAATGCGGGTCGGAGATGAATACCGGATTCAGACCGAAGAGAGTTCTGCATGGAATGATGAATTTCTCAGCGAAAGAAGTCGGCTTGCAAATGAGACACACCGGATAGAAGCGGAAAGGGAAGATAGAATCCGACAGATGTTTGCTCAAATGGTTGGAAAGATATCGTTAACCCAGGGGGTCTCAAAGCAGATTCGTGATGCCCATCCAATCTTTGATGCTCAATTACCTAACGATTACGAGAAAAAGATCTATATATGGGTAAGAGACGGCTGGAAGACCGATGAAAATTCTGTCAGGGCTGATGCGAGGCAAGCTGGAAATCAGTCGCCTACCATCTATGTATTTATCCCGAAACGTTCGGCTGACGATCTTCGCCATTATCTTATTGAGTTTAAAGCCGCAAATGCAACTCTTGAAAAGAGAGATGTTCCGAATACACCTGAGGGAATTGAAGCAAGGGCTGCAATGGAAACAACGAAACAGACTGCAGAAGGAAAAATCCGTGATTTATTAGAAGATGCTTTTTCAGGTGCCAGGGTCTTTCAGAGTGGAGGAAATGAGGTAGTCGGAATTAATTTGCAGGGGACTATCCAGGAATCTGCCAGGAATTCTACAGAACGGCTGTTCCCTCAATTTTCAATAGCGGATCATAAGGACTGGCATCTCGTTTATGAGCGGGCAAAGAAAGGGTCTCCAGATGCTCTTAAGGCAATCGGTGATGAAGGCGAACCTGCAAAAAATTCGGTTTGTAAATTAATTTTAAGTTTCATAGCCAATGGGAAGCAGGGATCGCTTATTCGTGAAAACTTTGAAGCATCACCGTTTGGCTGGTCAGGGGATGCTATTGATGGTGGTCTTCAGGCACTTCTCATTGGAGGAGTTATTAAGACTAATGACGAAAACGGACGGGTTATAGACCCAAAAGATCTTGAACGAAGGGCTATTGGAAAATCTATCTTTAAAGTAGAGTCTACTACGGTCAGTACTCCTCAAAGAATACAGATTAGAAAGGTGTTTCAGAAAGCGAATATTATTGCAACTTCCGGCCAGGAAAGCGAATCAGTGAAGCAATTTCTGCAGTTTATTCAGGAACTCGCCTCTCGTGCCGGTGGAGAAGAACCAAAACCCAGTAACCCTGATATCTCATTTATTAATGATATTCGGCTTGCATCAGGAAATGAACAACTTATCACAATATACAATCTGAAAGATACTCTAATTGAAGCCATTGATTCATGGTCCGATATTGCGAAGAAAATAGAACTTAAATGGACTAACTGGGAGAGACTTCTGGAAATTATTAATTGTGCCGGAGAAGTGGCAATCGTTCATGAAGTGATACCACAGATCGATGCTATAAAGCATCAGAGAAGACTTCTTCTTGAACCAGACCTTATTCAGCCACTTATTGCCACTCTTGAAAATGCTCTACGCAGTGAACTGACAAATCTTGCAGGGCAGTACGAGCTTGAATTTCTCGAAGAATTGAAAAAATTAGAATCGGATGCATCATGGAATGAGATTGAACGTGAAACCAGGGATTATATCATTTTTTCATGTGGGATTGTCAGATTGGAACCGCTCTCGGTTGCAACTTTTGATGAACTTGTAAGGACATTGAAAAAGCATCCGATATCCAGTTGGAATGATAAAATAAATGCTCTGAAAGAAAGGTTCTTAAAAGCCAGGGAGATGGCGGCAAAAGAACTTGAGCCGAAAACTCAGACTATTTCACTTCCAAAGCGGACATTGAAATCAACAGAGGATATAGAAGACTGGATTTCAGAGGTTTCCGGACTTTTGTCTGAATCAATTTCAAAAGGTCCTATTGTTTTGAGGTAAATGTGGATGCGGACAATTGTTGAGATCGAGAAGTTACTTGAGGAACTTGACAAATCCCCTGCTGATGAACTCGAGGATCAAGATCTTGACTTCAAGGAATGGGATACTAAAAGTATAAAGGATCGATATGGCAACTGCTATTCGAATATGTCAACGTAATGAAACACAAGTAAGGATTACACTCGACACCCTGGAACGAGAAGAAGTTTTTGAGCGTGGAGGGGTTGGTCGTAGTATATACTGGAGCATTTCACCATCTCTTCATAGACAATTATCAGACTCCGGGGATATGGAACATCATCGCAGGATAGAGAGAGATGCAGCAAAAACACGGATATTGAGCATCCTTATTGAAAGAGCACGACGAGGAGAGCCAGGACTTTCGAATAGTGATATTCGGAGAATTACTCATTATGATAGAAACCAGGTATATATTCTGATGAAAGAATTAAAAAAGGAAGAATCTCGAATCATTGGACCTGGGAAAGGGCATACTGCCACTTATAAGTATTCGAATAATGCGGAGTGAATGTGATAAAAAAATTCTATTGAAAGCAATGCGTACTGAATGATGAATCAGCATTGAATCAGCATTCAGAGGAAGACAATGCGTACTGAATGATAAATCAGCATTGAATCAGCATTCAGAGGAAGGCAATGCGTACTGAATGATAAATCAGCATTGAATCAGCATTCAGAGGAGAATAATGTGTATGGTTAAAAATGGATCGAAGACTTACTTATCACGCAGCAAACTCAGCGTGACCTGAGCGTGAGACCTACTCTCATGCACAATCTCATGATCACTGAGCATGACCTGAGCGTGAGATCCGATCCATTGCGTACTGAATGCATAATTAGCATTCAATCAGCATTCACTTCAACCATATGCATTCCAGATAATTACAATTCACATTCGGTTATTTAAGGAACACTTATGCAACCACTCGATAAATCCCTCCGAAACCACCTCGAAAAGACCGTAAAAGATGCCCGTGACCAGGCAGAGGCAGCAGCCCGGGCAGCTCTGGAACAACTCGGTGTCGGCGAACCGTCTCCTCCCCCTCATCTAACCGAACTTGAACGGGATCTCCGAAGAAGGCTCCGAATTCATGGACGCCAACTTGGTGATATACGGTCAGAAGAGGGAAAACAGGAGATAGACCGGCTACTCGAAGAGGTTGCATATGAACACTGGCACCGGATGCTCTTTGCCCGGTTCCTAGCTGAAAATAACCTCCTTATGTATCCAGATCCAACCTGCCCGATTCCTGTGACCTTGGAAGAATGTGAGGACCTTGCCAAAGATGAAGGAGCAGCAAATGGATGGGAACTTGCTGCACGATATGCATCAAAAATGCTCCCACAAATCTTCCGGCCTGACTCTCCTGTTTTTGAACTGATTCTTCCACCCGAATACCAGCATGAACTTGAAAGATTAGTA